>NZ_LUKH01000697.1:0-1833 GCF_001593695.1 Leisingera sp. F5
GCTCAGGTCGATTTCCTGACCGTGGGCCAGTACCTGCAGCCCACCCCCAAGCACCACCCGATCGACCGCTTCTGGTCGCCGGAAGAATTCGCGCAGCTGGAACAGATTGCCCGGTCCAAGGGCTTTCTCCACGTGTCGGCCACGCCGCTGACCCGTTCATCGTTCCACGCGGATGAAGACTTTGCCGCCCTGAAAGAGGCCCGTCAGATGGCCTTGGCAAAGGGCATTTAACCAAAACGCAAGCGGGAGGAGACCCATGGAAGCGTTAAATTCAATCGTAGGAGCCATCAACGGCGTCGTATGGGGGCCACTGATGCTGGTCCTCATTCTTGGCGTTGGCTTCTTCCTTCAGGTTGGCCTGAAGTTCATGCCGATCCTCAAGATCGGCACCGGCTTCAGCCTGCTGTTCAAAGGCCGTGAAGGCCAGGGCGACGGCCAGATCAGCCCGTTCAACGCGCTGATGACCTCGCTGTCGGCCACCATCGGTACCGGCAATATCGCCGGTGTTGCAACTGCGGTGTTCCTGGGCGGCCCCGGCGCGCTGTTCTGGATGTGGATGACCGCTCTGGTCGGCATGGCCACCAAATACGCCGAAGCTGTCTGCGCGGTGAAATACCGCGAGAAGGACGAGCTGGGCAATTTCGTTGGCGGCCCGATGTACTACATCAAAAACGGCCTGGACGCGAAGTGGGCCTGGCTGGGCTTCGCCTTTGCGCTGTTCGGCGCGGTTGCAGCCTTTGGCATCGGCAACGGCGTGCAGGCCAACGGAGTGGCGCAGGTTCTGGAATCGAACTTTGGCGTGAACACCTCGGTCACCGGCGTGATCCTGATGGTTCTGACCGCCGCCGTGATCCTGGGCGGCATCACCCGCATCGGTGCGGTTGCAGGCAAGCTGGTTCCGTTCATGGCGATTGCCTACATCATCGCAGGCCTGCTGGTTCTGCTGCTGAACCTGGGCAATATCGGCAACGCGCTGTCGCTGGTCTTCACCTATGCCTTCACCCCGTCAGCAGCCGAAGGCGGCTTTGCCGGTGCGGCAGTCTGGGCGGCGATCCGTTTTGGCGTGGCACGCGGCGTGTTCTCGAACGAAGCGGGCCTGGGTTCCGCTCCGATCGCCCACGCAGCGGCTGAGACCAAAGGTCCGGTCAACCAGGGCCTGATCGCAATGCTGGGCACCTTCATCGACACCATCATCGTGTGCTCGATCACCGGTCTGGCGATCATCTCGTCCGGTGCATGGACCTCGGGTGAATCCGGTGCGGCGCTGACCTCGCTGGCGTTTGAGACCACCCTGCCCGGCATCGGCGGCTCGCTGATCGCGGTTGCCCTGTCGATCTTTGCCTTCACCACCATCCTGGGCTGGTCCTTCTACGGCGAGAAATGCGTCGAGTTCCTGCTGGGTGTGAAGTCGCTGATCCCTTACCGTGTTCTGTGGATCGTGATGATCTACTTCGGCGCAACCGCGGACCTGGGCTTCATCTGGCTGCTGGCGGACACGCTGAACGCCATGATGGCCATTCCGAACCTGATCGCCCTGGCGCTGCTGAGCCCGATCGTCTTCAAACTGACGAAAGAGTTCTTTGCCACCGGCGGCAAGTCGGAAGAAGCTGGCACTGCAGCTGAATAACCATCGACGGGGGGCCGTCACGGCCCCCCGCTCCTGACCCGCATTCCACATCTCGAGGAGACGGCTGATGGCCACCAAAATTCTGCTTCCGATCGACCACACAGATCAAAAATCGTGGAAGAAAGCTCTACCCGTCGCGCTGGAGCAGGCCAAGTTCTACGGCGCCGAACTGCATGCTGTTTCGGTCATTCCCGAGATTGTCCAGC
>NZ_LUKH01000698.1:0-1832 GCF_001593695.1 Leisingera sp. F5
CATCGCATCATCCCTCAGGTTTTCGATGGCGAAGCCCCATCCAGGCTTCTTCTTTGCAAAAATACTCAAAGACCCGCGTCGCGGTCAGGCGCAGCGGGTCCCTGTCTCAGTTCACCAGCGTCGGCTTGCCCGGCGCCGGCGGGTTGTTCGGCATCACGCCCAGACGGCGCGCCACTTCGCTATAGGCATCGGTCAGGCTGCCCAGGTCGCGGCGGAACACATCCTTGTCCAGCTTCTGGCCGGTCTTCACGTCCCACAGGCGGCAGCTGTCGGGGCTGATCTCGTCAGCAATCACCAGACGCTGGAAGTCGCCCTCATAGACGCGGCCGATCTCGATCTTGAAGTCGACCAGGCGGATACCAACAGCCAGGAACACACCCGATAGAAAGTCATTCACCCGCAGTGCCAGGCTCAGGATATCGTCCATGTCCTGCTGGCTGGCCCAGCCAAAGGCCGCGATATGCTCCTCAGTGACCAGCGGATCCCCCAGGGCGTCGTCCTTGTAGCAGTATTCCACGATCGGACGCGGCAGCTGGGTGCCCTCGTCAATCCCGAGGCGCTTGGAGATGCTGCCGGCCGCATAATTGCGCACGATCACTTCCAACGGAATGATCTCGCAGCTGCGCACCAGCTGCTCGCGCATGTTCAAACGCTTCAGGAAATGGGTCGGCACACCGATCTGACCCAGACCCAGCATGAAAAACTCGCTCAGGATGTTGTTCAGAACACCCTTGCCCTCGATCACGTCGTGCTTTTCAGCATTGAAGGCGGTGGCGTCGTCTTTGAAATACTGCACAATGGTGCCCGGCTCGGGGCCTTCATACAGTGTCTTGGCCTTGCCTTCGTAGATTTTCTTGCGACGCGCCATTGGGAACCTTTCGGGTCAATGCCGGGAATCCGGCCCTGCGATGTGCCGCTCTCATAGTGCAAGGGGGCCTCAGCCGCAAGCTTGCTGCATAGGATCGCCTGCCCGCAGCTGCAGCCGTGGTTTCCGGCAGCGGGCGGCAGCAGCAGCCCGCCCGCCGCGCGCCAGGCACAAAGGCTTTTTCAAGAACAGTTTTTTCTTGCCCTCGGCGACGATCATGCTCCTATCATTAGATCAGGTGCAAACGGTTAATGAGGATCAGCCATGACTACATTTGACGAACGCGAACAGGCGTTTGAGGCCAAATTCGCGCATGATGAGGAAATGCAGTTCAAGGCCCGCGCGCGGCGCAACAAACTGGTCGGCCTTTGGGCGGCAGAGCTGTTGGGAAAAAGCGGTTCATCCGCTGACGATTACGCCCAGTCCGTCGTTGCTGCCGATCTTGAGGAAGCCGGCCATGAGGATGTCGTGCGCAAGCTGTCAGGCGACCTCGGCTCTCAAGCAAGCGAAACAAAGATCCGCAGCAAACTGCAGGAACTGATGCCGCAGGCGCAGGAAGAAATTCTGAGCGAAGCCGGCTGATCACCCAGCCGGACTGCCAGGCCAGAGCCCCGCCCGGCGTTTTCCGCCCGCTTCACCGCACGGTGCCCGCTGGCGGCGTTGCCTTGCGGCTGCAGCACAAACCGGCCCGCTCTGTCTAATTACAGCCACAAGAGGCCGAGGCGGAGAACAGCTCAATTCTGGCGGTTAACTGATCCGCAAACAGCTTGCAGTAGATTGGCAGCAAAGGGCCTTTTGCGCTGCCGTCCCAGGATTGCCATGCTGTTTTCAAATTCCACCGCCCCCAGGCCGGTTGTGCGGCTGATCCGGCTGACCGTTCCCTTTCTGGTCATGGGGGTTTGCTTTTGGCTGCTGCAAACACAGACCGAATTGCCGCCGATGCGGGAACTTGGCGCCATCCTGATCA
>NZ_LUKH01000699.1:0-1831 GCF_001593695.1 Leisingera sp. F5
CCACCAGAACATGCGCCCGGGCGAGCCGTTCCTGGCCCTCGGCACCAACCTCCGGCAGGATCATCTGGCGGGCATAGCGGCTCATGCGGCCTCCTTGACCCGGCAGGCCTCCGCCCATTCGCGGGTGCGCGCCTCGGGGTCTTCTGCCAGCTGGATGTCGGTCACCACTGCGGCGCTGTCCGCACCCGCAGCAAACACCCCGGGCAACCGTTCCGGCGTCAGCCCGCCGATCGCAACCAGAGGAGTCTCACCGGCCATCTGCTTCCAGCGCGTCACCCGCTCCAGCCCCTGCGGGTCCCATTTCATCTTTTTCAACAATGTCGGATATACGGGCCCCAAGGCCACATAGGCAGGCCCGAACGACAGGGCGCGCTCCAGTTCGCTCTCGTCATGGGTGGACAGGCCAAAGCGCACGCCTTTGCGGCCCAGCGCGGCAAAATCGGCCCTGTCCATGTCCTCTTGGCCGAGATGGACAAAGTTGCAGTTCAGATCCAGCGCGGCCTGCCAATAGTCATTTACCACCAGCTGCGCGTCGTGAACTGCGCAGAAATCCCGCGCCCGGGCGATCTGGCGCCGCACCTCAGTCTCAGGCTCGTCCTTGATGCGCAGCTGCACCAGTTTGGCCCCCTGGGGCACCAGCAGCTCCAGCCGGCCGACGTGGCCCGTGATCAGATAGAAACGTTCCATTATGCAAACTCCGCCAGTCCCAGAACGGGGGTTGAAGGTACTGCCATGTCGCGCCGCTCCATCGGGTCGGCGGCAAAGCCCGCGCGTCCGGCGTCTATTGCCTGCGCCATGGCTGCGGCCATTCGGGCAGGGTCGCCGGCCTTGGCGACAGCCGTGTTCAGCAGAACCGCATCCATACCCAGCTCCATCGCCATCGCCGCATCCGAGGGCCGCCCGATGCCCGCGTCCACAATCAGCGGCACACCGGGAAAATGCGCCCGCATCGCCCGCAGGGCATCCGGGTTGCGCAATCCCTGGCCGGAGCCGATCGGCGCGCCCCAGGGCATCAGCACTTCGCAGCCCGCCTCCAGCAACCGCTCGCCGACCACCAGATCGTCGGTGGTGTAGGGAAAGACCTGAAAACCCTCATCGCTTAGGATCCGGGCGGCCTCAACCAGCCCGAACACATCCGGCTGCAGGGTGTCGGAATGGCCGATCACCTCCAGCTTGATCCAGGGCGTATCAAACAGCTCCCGTGCCATATGGGCGGTGGTCACCGCTTCCTGCACCGAGTGGCAGCCGGCAGTATTGGGCAGGATCCGGCAACCGGTTTCGCGCAAAGTCTCCCAAAAGCCGGCCCCGGAGCCGTCAGCGGTTTCGCGGCGCAAGCTGACGGTGATGGTCCCGGTGCCGCTGGATTTCACCGCCTCCGCCAGAACCGCGGGCGAGGGGTATTGCGCAGTGCCCAGCAGCAGCCGCGAGGAGATCTCTGTTCCGTAAAACTGCATCTCAACCTCCCTGCATCGGGGCAAGCACTTCCAGGTGGTCGCCCTCAGAGAGTTGCACCTGTTCCCGGTTGCTGCGGGCCACAAATGTGCCGTTCAGCGCGGTCGCGACAGAGGAGCAGGCAAAGCCCAGCTCATTCAGGGCAGTTTTCAGGTCGGTTGCCGATAGGTCATGCGGTTTGGCGTTCACGATGATTTTCATCTGTCGTCTCCGGTATCAGGCGGTCTGCAGCCTGTTGCGCCATCGCGGGCGCCAGCAGAAAGCCGTGGCGGTAAAGCCCGTTGAGAAATAGCGTGCCGCCCTGTTCGGTCAGCCGCGGCAGGTTGTCGGGAAAGGCGGGGCGCAGGCCGGCGCCGGTCTCCACCACGCTGGCCTCGGC
>NZ_LUKH01000700.1:0-1830 GCF_001593695.1 Leisingera sp. F5
GAGCGGGGACAACCCCGCCAGGACAGAATACCGGAGCCCAGGGGATCACACTATATGTCAACGTTAACTGACCCTCCAAAGGAGCAGTTCCGGCTGTCTATGCTCCTTTATGACACCCGGTACCGGTCGGGGACCATTCAGGTCATCGCCATGTTCGGGTTCATGCTTCTGGCAGCTTGGCTGATCAACAACACGCTGAGCAACCTGGCCGCACTGGGCAAGCCGATCGATTTCGGCTTCTTCTCGGAACCGGCCGGCTACGATATCAACCAGCGCCTGCTGGAATACACCTCGCGCGACAGCCACCTGCGGGCCGCGCTGATGGGGCTTTTGAACACGCTGGTTGTGGCTTTCCTCGGCTGTATCACTGCAACAATCCTGGGCGTAATCATCGGCGTTCTGCGGCTGTCGTCGAACTGGCTGGTTGCCCGTCTGATGGCGGTCTATGTCGAGCTGTTCCGCAATGTGCCGGTGCTTCTTTGGATTGTCTTTGTGATGGCGATCCTGATCGAAACCCTGCCGGCGCCACGGGCATTCCGGGGCGAAAACCCTGAAGCCACGATGAGCCTGGCCGACAGCGTTGCCGTGACCAACCGCGGTGTCTATATCCCCGAGCCGCTGTTCTCACGTTCGCTGGGCGATGCGCATCTGTTTGGTGAATCCTCGCTGCGGTTTGATGTCAGCCTGGACCTGATGGCCATTCTGGTGGTGCTGGGCCTCAGCCTGTTTGCCTCGATCAAGATCCGCCAGCGTGCGGACCGTATCCAGGAAGCCACCGGCGACCGTCCGGCAACCTGGCATGTGCGCACCGCCGTGGTGGTGGTGCCGATGGCGATCCTGCTGGCCGTGCTGGGCTTTTACCTGGGTTACCCCGCGCTGAAGGGCTTTAACTTCCAGGGCGGCACCCACATGCGCAACTCGCTGATCGCGCTGTGGCTGGCACTGTCGCTGTACACCGCTGCCTTCATCGCGGAAATCGTGCGCGCCGGGATCATGGCGATCTCCAAAGGCCAGACCGAAGCCGCCGAGGCGCTGGGCCTGCGCTCCAACAAGATCATGTCGCTGGTGGTTCTGCCGCAGGCGCTGCGGGTGATTATTCCGCCGCTGATCTCCAACTATCTGAACCTGACCAAGAACTCGTCGCTGGCGATTGCCGTGGGCTACATGGACATCACCGGCACCCTGGGCGGTATCACCATGAATCAGACCGGCCGCGAGCTGGAATGCGTTTTGCTGCTGATGCTGGTGTATCTGGCGATCTCGCTGACCATTTCCGGGATCATGAACTGGTACAACGAAGCCGTGAAGCTGAAGGAGCGCTGAGATGTCTGATATCGGATTTGTCCGCACCGAAATGCTTCCCGAGCAGGATCCTCCGGCCTCTGAGGTCGGGATCATCGGCTGGGCGCGGCATAACCTGTTTTCCAGCTGGTTCAACTCGATCCTGACCATTGCGTCGTTTACAGCGGTCTATTTCGTTCTGGCCGCCATTGTTCCTTGGATCCTGTCGCCCACCTGGGACGGCACCTCGCTGTCCAATTGCCGCGAAACGCTGGCAGCAGCGGGCCATGGCGATGCCCATGGCGCCTGCTGGGGCGTGATCAAGGAACGCTGGGTTCAGCTGATCTTCGGGTTTTACCCGAGCCACCTGTACTGGCGCCCCGTCGCCGCCTTTGTCCTGCTGGGCGCAGCATTGGCCCCAGTGCTGTTTTCGGACCGGGTGCCGTCGAAGATGCTGATCTTTTCGGCGCTTTACCCGTTCATCTTCCCCTGGCTTTTGTGGGGCGGCACCATCTGGATGCCGATCGCCGCGCTGGCGGGTTTCGTCAT
>NZ_LUKH01000701.1:0-1829 GCF_001593695.1 Leisingera sp. F5
CCCAAGGGCAAGGCGTCCAACTATGGCCATGCCTCGACCCTGGCGTTTGAACTGACTTCAGGGCGGCGGCCCCTGATTGTGAATTGCGGATCGGGCGAAACCTTTGGCGTCGAATGGCGCCGGGCGGGGCGCGCCACGCCCTCCCATACCACGCTGTGCATCGAGGGGCACTCCAGTGCCAGGCTGGCTGCGCCGCACAAGACCACCGGCCATGAGGAATTGATTGAAGCGCCTGATGAGGTGCCGCTGGAAGTCAGCGACCTGGCCGATGGCTGCCGTTTTCAGGGCGGGCACAATGGCTATGCTGCCCATTTCGGGCTGACCCATGCCCGCACCCTGGATTTGGCGTTTGACGGGCGGGCCCTCAGCGGCGAGGACATGCTGGTGGCACTGGATGATGCCGCCAAACGCCAGTTCACCAAGGTTCGGGATATCAGCGCGGAGGGCGGCATCGGCTTTGACCTCCGGCTGCATCTGCACCCGGAGGTGGACGCAGCCCTTGACTTGGGCGGCGCCGCGGTATCCATGGCGCTCAAGAGCGGGGAAATCTGGGTGTTCCGCCATGACGGAACCTGCCGGCTGCGGCTGGAGCCGAGCGTTTTCCTGGAAAAGACCCGCTTGAAGCCGCGTGCGGCAAAGCAGATCGTTTTATCCGGACGCGCGATGGGTTATGCGACGCGCATCCGGTGGACGCTCAGCAAAGCGCAGGAGACTGCCATTGCCGTGCGAGACCTGAACCGGGACGAACCCGAGACGTTTGACTGAGCCTTTGAAAAGGACCGCCCTGCCATGACCGACCTTCACCCCGTACGCCGTGCGCTGCTTTCCGTATCCGACAAGACCGGCCTGATCGAGCTGGGCAAGGCGCTGTCCGCGCGCGGTGTTGAGCTGCTGTCGACCGGCGGCTCTGCCAAGGCGCTGCGTGAAGCCGGCCTGGCGGTCAAGGATGTCTCGGAAGTGACCGGTTTTCCGGAGATGATGGACGGACGCGTGAAGACCCTGCACCCGATGGTGCATGGCGGCCTGCTGGCGCTGCGCGATAACGACACTCATGTCGCCGCTATGAACGAGCATGGCATCGGTGCCATCGACCTGCTGGTGGTGAACCTCTACCCGTTTGAAGCGGCGCTGGCGCGCGGTGCCGGTTATGACGAGATGATTGAGAACATCGACATCGGCGGCCCGGCAATGATCCGTGCGGCCTCCAAGAACCACCTGTTCGTGAACGTTGTGACCGACGTTCAGGACTATGAGGCACTGCTGGCAGAGCTGGACGCCAACGATGGCCAGACCTCCTACGCCTTCCGCCAGCGCCTGTCGCAGACTGCCTATGCCCGCACCGCAGCCTATGATGCAGCTGTGTCGAATTGGATGGCCACGGCAATCGAAGAAAAGACCCCGCGCCGCCGCGCCTTTGCCGGCGAGCTGAAGCAGACCTTGCGTTACGGTGAAAACAGCCACCAGGAAGCGGCCTTCTATACCGATGGTTCCAACCGTCCGGGCGTGGCAACCGCCGTGCAGCTGCAAGGCAAGGAACTGAGCTACAATAACATCAACGACACTGATGCGGCCTATGAGTTGGTGGCGGAATTCGATCCGGCCGACAGCGCCGCCGTCGCGATCATCAAACACGCCAACCCCTGCGGCGTGGCCAAGGGCGCGACCCTGGCCGAGGCCTATCAGAAGGCTTTCGACTGTGACCGCACCTCCGCATTCGGCGGCATCGTCGCGCTGAACCAGCCGCTGGACGCCGAAACCGCCGCCAAGATCACCGAGATTTTCACCGAAGTGGTGATTGCGCCCGGTGCTTCGGAGGAGGCTAAGGCGGT
>NZ_LUKH01000702.1:0-1828 GCF_001593695.1 Leisingera sp. F5
GCTCAACGGATCCATTCTTGCCACACGTGAAACACAGCGCGCCCAGGGCCGGGCCGGAAATACCTCCGGGTCCGGCGCGCCGGGCTGCAGCATGCCCGGGGCAGGCGGTGTCACCGCCGGCAAAGGCCGGGACGGGGCCTCGGGCGGGCGGATCGGTGCCACATCGCAGACAAAGATACCCGCTCCGCGCCGGGGTTCGGCGAACCCCTCGGCCACCAGCTGGTCATAGGCCGTCACCACAGTGGACCGTGCCACCCCCAGATCCTGCGCCAGCGCCCGCGATGACGGCAGCCGGGTGCCGATCGCCAGGCTGCCCTCACTGATCCGGCGGCGCAGTGCCGAAACAATCTGCTGATACAGCGGTTCAGCATTTGTGCTGGAAAGCACAGAGGACAGATCAATCACAGTGGACTGCCGATTTTGCAAGAAACTGGAACTTAATCATAGGCCAATTTGCGCATAGCTGTCGTGAAAAGACAATCAAGAACAAGAGATCAGCCGATGAGCCAGCCCGAACCGGAAACCGCTTTGAAATCCGAACGCAGCCGCCTGCGCCGCGCGCATGAGCGCGGGCTTTATGACCGCGAAGCCGTCTATCAGGTGCTCGATGCCATGCCGCTTGGCCATATCGGCTACCAGATCAATGGCAGCACGTCGGTTTTGCCGACGCTGCAATGGCGCGAGGGCGATCACGTGTATTGGCACGGCTCCGCAGCCAGCCGCGCTATCCGCGCCATGCAAGGGTCAGATGTCTGTCTGACAGTCACCTGCATGGATGGCTATGTGCTGGCGCGCTCGGCCTTCCACCACTCGGTCAACTTCCGCTCTGCCATGCTGTTCGGCGTGGCGGAGAAGGTGACAGATGAAGACGCCAAGGCTGCCAGCCTCAAAACCATGGTGGATCATATCTTCCCGGGCCGCTGGGACGCGCTGCGCCCGATGACCGGCCAGGAGCTGAAAGCAACAGCCCTGCTGCGAATGCCGATTGAGGAAGGCGCCGCCAAGATCCGTTCCGGCCCGCCCAAGGATGACGAGGAGGATTACGCGCTGCCGATCTGGGCCGGGGTGGTGCCAATGGCAATGGAGCTTAAGCCGCCGCAGCCGGACCCTGCCAATCTGGAAGGCGTGGCAATGCCCGATCACCTGAGCCGCATCCGCATTGGCTGAAAGAGAGCAGGTGCGCTTTTAGGCGCACCTGTTGATTTGGCTTAACGTTTTTTGCTTACTCGGTTTCGCGACTCACCAACGCGCCGTTTTCCCAAGTGCCGTCCGCCTGCTGGCCGCTGGCGTATTTCATCGTGCCCGACCCCTGCCGCTTGCCGTTGACAAAGCTGCCCTCGTAAACGTCGCCATTGGCATAGGTCGCTACACCCTCGCCAAAGATCTTGCCCTCTTGCCAGCTGCCTTCGTAGACGAAGCCGTCGGGCATTTCGATCTTGCCCTGGCCGTGCCGCTGGCTGTCCGCGAACTGGCCGGTATAGACCGAGCCATCGGCATAGGTCACCTTGGCGTCGCCATGGCGCTGCCCGTCCTGCCAGCCGCCCTCGTAGCGGTAACCGTCGGCATAGGTCATCACCCCTTGGCCATGGTTCTTGGCGTTCTGAAAATCCCCGGTATAGGTGATGCCGTTGGGGTAGGTCGCGGTGCCTTTGCCTTCGATCACGCCGGCCATCCAAGCGCCTTGGTAGGTGGAGCCGTCGGGATAGGTGATCTTGCCCTGGCCCTCAGCCAGGTCATCGCGGAAATCGCCCTCATAAACCGACCCGTCCGGATAGACCGCTTTGCCTTTGCCTTCGATCTGCCCCTTCACCCATTCGCCGGTATAGGT
>NZ_LUKH01000703.1:0-1826 GCF_001593695.1 Leisingera sp. F5
GGATCAGGCAGAGCTTGGAATAATAGGTCCGTTCCCGCAAAAACTCGGTATCCACCGTGACATAAGGATACTGTGCAGCGGTTTCGCAAAAGGCCTGCAGGTCTTCGGTGGTGGTTAGAGTTTTCATAAATTCCGGCTTTTCAATCTCATGTGGGCCGGGACGTGATACGCGCCTGTCCCGGGCAATGCAATCAGCCGGACTTCAGCGCAGCTGAACCGGCGTTTTATCCCCAGCGGCGAACCGGCGCAGAACTGCCGGATAAAGCAGGTGTTCCTGCACCAGAACCCGGGCTGCCAGCGTATCCGGCGTGTCGCTTTCCAGAACCGGAACCCGTGCCTGACCTAGAATGGGGCCATCATCCAGACGCGGCGTTACCTCATGCACGGTGCAGCCGTGTTCACCGTCGCCGGCCCCCAGCGCGCGGGCATGGGTAAGAAGGCCCTTGTACTTCGGCAGCAATGAAGGATGGATGTTCAGCATCCGCCCTTCGAACTGCGACACGAACCCGGCGGTCAGCACCCGCATGAACCCAGCGAGGCAGACAATGTCGGCGCCGGCCTCAATAACCGGTTTCACCAGCTCTGCTTCAAACGCTTCGCGGTCACCTGCAAAGGGCCGGTGATCCACCACGGCAGTGGCCACACCGGCAGCAGCAGCCTTGGCCAGCCCGCCGGCATCGGCGTTGTTGGACAAGACCAGACAGGGCCGCGCCGGATGATCGCCTGTCATGCTGTCCAGCAGCGACACCATGTTGGAGCCCCCGCCCGAAACCAGTATGGCGACCTTCTTCTGGCTCACAGCAGCTTGCCGGTATAACGCATGCCGGCACCAGCGGTGACAGTGCCCAGGCGGGCCACGGTCTCGCCCTCAGCTGCCAGCAGCCCGGCCAGCGCGTCAGCACGGTCGGCAGAAACCGACAGGATCATGCCGATGCCGCAGTTGAAAGTCTTCAACATTTCCGCTTCGGCGACATTGCCGGTCTCTGCCATCCACTTGAACACGGGCGGCAGCTCCCAGGCGTTCAGGTCGATGTCGGCGCCCAGATCCTCGGGCAGGACTCGCGGCAGGTTCTCGGTCAGGCCGCCGCCAGTGATATGGGCCAGTGCATGCACGCCTCCTGCCCGCACCGCGGCAAGGCACTGTTTGACGTACAAACGCGTCGGGGTCAGCAGGGCGGCACCCAGCGAGCCATCGCCGAACGGGCAATCTGCATCCCAGCCAAGGCCCGAGACCTCCACCAGCTTGCGCACCAGCGAATAGCCGTTGGAATGCACGCCGTCGGATGCGAGCCCCAGCAGCACGTCGCCCTCCTGCACGCCCTCCGGCAGCGCTGTGCCACGCTCCATCGCGCCCACGGCAAAACCTGCAAGGTCGAAATCACCTTCCGGATACATGCCCGGCATCTCAGCCGTCTCACCGCCGATCAGCGCGCAGCCAGACCGCACGCAGCCCTCGGCGATACCTTCGATGATGCGGGCGGCGGTTTCCGTTTCCAGCTTACCGGTGGCAAAATAGTCGAGGAAGAACAGCGGCTCGGCGCCCTGGCAGACCAGATCGTTGACGCACATTGCCACCAGATCGATGCCAACGCCATCCACCACGCCGGTATCAATGGCGATCCGCAGCTTGGTGCCGACACCGTCGGTGGCGCCCACCAGGATCGGGTCATTGTATCCAGCAGCCTTCAGATCAAACAGAGCGCCAAAGCCGCCCAGCCCGCTGGCAACGCCAGAGCGGTTGGTGCGCTTGGCGGCCGGCTTGATCCGGTCAACCAGGGCGTTGCCCGCATCAATGTCCACACCTGCGTCTGCATAGGTCAAGCCGT
>NZ_LUKH01000704.1:0-1825 GCF_001593695.1 Leisingera sp. F5
TGCACCAGCCGGTCCGTCAGATAGGCCAGTGCCACTTTGGAGGCATCGCGGCGGCGCGAGAACATGCTTTCGCCGAAAAAGGCGCCGCCCAGAGAGACGCCATAGGTGCCGCCGGCCAGAATACCGTCCTGCCAGACTTCCAGCGAATGGGCGTTGCCCATCAGGTGCAGATCCAGGTAGCGGTCGCGGATTTCCCCGTTGATCCAGGTCTCGGCCCGGTCGGCGCAACCGTCTACGACGCCGCCGAAATCCTGGTTCACGGTGATCTCAAAGCCGCCATTGCGGATCCGTTTGGCCAGCGAGCGGGAGATGCGGAAGCCATCCAGCGGCAGAATGCCACGCCGCTTGGGATCGACCCAGAAAATCTCGGGGTCGTCGCGGTGTTCGGCCATTGGAAAAACACCGGCAGAATAGGCGTGCAGCAATAGGTCCGCAGTTAAGCTCATGGTGCTGGCCAGTATAACGGGAAAAGGCAGGCAAATGTAAAACGGGGCGCAGCCAGTGGTGCGCCCCGCTGAAGTTATCCGGGCTGGTTTTCTTCCAGCCAGCGTTCCAGCCAGTGGATGCCGTAGTCGCCGGTGTGGATATCCTGTTCCTGCAGCAGCGCATGGAACAGCGGCACGGTGGTGTCGATGCCGTCGATGATCAGCTCGCCCAGGGCGCGGTTCAGACGGGCCAGCGCCTCGGTCCGGTCGCGGCCATGCACGATCAGCTTGCCGATCAGCGAGTCGTAATAGGGCGGGATCGAGTAGCCGTCATACAGCGCCGAATCCATCCGCACACCCAATCCGCCGGGGGCGTGGTACTGGGTGATCTTGCCCGGGCAGGGGGCAAAGTTCGGCAGCTTTTCGGCGTTGATCCGCACCTCGATGGCGTGGCCGTTGATTTCCAGATCGTCCTGAGTGAACGACATCGGCAGCCCTTCGGCGACCCTGATCTGCTCACGCACCAGATCGACGCCAAAGATGGCCTCAGTCACCGGGTGCTCCACCTGCAGGCGAGTGTTCATTTCGATGAAATAGAACTCGCCGTCTTCATAGAGGAATTCCACGGTGCCAGCACCGGAATAGCCCATCTTGCCAATTGCGTCGGCGCAGATCTTGCCGATGCGGGCGCGCTCTTCCGGGGTGATGCAGGGGCCGGGGGCCTCCTCGAACACCTTCTGGTGGCGGCGCTGCAGCGAGCAGTCGCGTTCCGCCAGATGGATGCCGGTCTCCTTGCCGTCGCCAAAGACCTGCACTTCGATGTGACGCGGCTTCTGGAGGTATTTCTCCATGTAGACTTCGTCATTGCCAAAGGCAGCCTTGGCTTCTGAACGGGCGGTGGAGAAGGCGGTCGTCAGCTCTTGTTCGTTCAGGGCCACTTTCATGCCGCGGCCGCCGCCGCCGGCGGTGGCCTTGATGATCACCGGATAACCCATGTCTGCTGCGGCTTTCTTGGCCGCGGCAATGTCAGGCACGCCGCCCTCAGATCCCGGCACTACCGGGATGCCAAGGTTCTGGGCGGTTTCCTTGGCGGTGATCTTGTCGCCCATGATGCGGATATGCGCTGCCGAGGGACCGATGAAGGTCAGCCCGTGGTCTTCGATAATCTGCACAAAGTTGGCGTTTTCCGACAGGAAGCCATAGCCCGGATGAATCGCCTGGGCGCCGGTGATCTCGGCGGCCGAGATGATGGCCGGGATCGACAGGTAGCTTTGGGTGCCGGACGGCGGACCGATGCAGACCGATTCATCGGCCATGCGCACGTGCATCGCATCGGCGTCCGCAGTGGAATGCACCGCAACCGATTTGATGCCCATTTCCCGGCAGGCACGGATGACGCG
>NZ_LUKH01000705.1:0-1824 GCF_001593695.1 Leisingera sp. F5
CGTCCTACCTGGACTATGCCATGTCGGTCATCGTCAGCCGTGCCATCCCGGACCTTAGGGACGGGCTGAAACCGGTTCACCGGCGCATTCTCTATGCAATGCACGAATCCGGCAACACACATGACAAGTCTTACCGCAAATCGGCCCGCCCTGTTGGCGACGTGATGGGTAAGTACCACCCGCACGGTGACAGCGCGATTTATGACGCGCTGGTGCGGATGGCGCAGGACTTCTCAATGTCGCTGCCGCTTCTGGACGGCCAGGGCAACTTTGGCTCGATGGACGGCGATAACCCGGCCGCCATGCGTTACACCGAAGTGCGGATGGACAAACCGGCAGCCTTCCTGCTGTCTGACATCGACAAGGAAACCGTCGATTTCCAGGACAACTATGATGGCAAGGACCGCGAACCGACGGTTCTGCCGGCCCGGTTCCCGAATATGCTGGTCAATGGCGCCGGCGGTATTGCGGTCGGCATGGCCACCAACATCCCGCCGCACAACCTCGGCGAAGTGATTGATGCCACCCTGGCGCTGATCGACGATCCCGACCTGACCAGCGAACAGCTGATCGATTACGTGCCCGGCCCGGACTTTCCGACCGGCGGCGTGATGCTGGGACGCTCCGGTGCCCGCAAGGCTTATCTTGAAGGCCGCGGCAGTGTGGTTATCCGTGCCAAGACCCGCACCGAGGAAATCAGGAAAGACCGCTATGCCATTGTTGTGGATGAGATTCCCTATCAGGTGAACAAGGCGGCAATGATCGAAAAGATCGCCGAGCAGGTGCGCGACAAAAAGATCGAAGGCGTCGCCCATGTGCAGGACGAATCCGATCGCAACGGCGTGCGTGTGGTGGTTGAGCTTAAGCGCGACGCGACCCCCGAAGTGGTGCTGAACCAGCTGTACCGCTTCACGCCGATGCAGACATACTTTGGCTGCAACATGCTGGCGCTGAATGGCGGCCGCCCGGAACAGCTGACGCTGCGCCGGTTCCTGACCTCCTTCATCGACTTCCGCGAAGACGTGGTGGCGCGCCGCACCGCGTATCTGCTGCGCAAGGCCCGTGAACGCAGCCACATCCTGTGCGGCCTGGCCGTTGCGGTCACCAATATCGACGAAATCGTCACCACCATCCGCCAGTCTGCTGATGCGGCCGAGGCGCGCGAAAAGCTGATGACCCGCCGTTGGCCGGCCCAGCCGATCCTGGAATACATCGCGCTGATTGATGATCCGACCCATACCGCCAATGACGACGGCACCTATAACCTGTCGGAAACCCAAGCCCGCGCGATCCTTGAGCTGCGGCTGCAGCGCCTGACGCAGATCGGCGTGAAAGAGGTCACCGACGAGCTGGAAGAGCTGGCCCGTAAGATCAAGGAATACCTTGAGATCCTGTCGTCGCGCGAGCGCATCATGGGCATCATCGGGGATGAGCTGCGCGAAGTGCGCAACAACTTCGCCGTGCCGCGCCGCACCGAGATTGTCGACTGGTCCGGCGACATGGAAGACGAAGACCTGATCGAGCGCGAGGACATGGTGGTTACCGTGACCTCCGGCGGCTATATCAAGCGCACTCCGCTGGCTGATTTCCGATCGCAAAAGCGCGGCGGTAAAGGTGTATCGGGTATGCAAACCAAAGAAGAGGATGTGATCACCACCCTCTTTGTAGCCAATACCCATACCCAGCTGTTGTTCTTCACCACCGACGGCATGGTCTACAAGCTGAAGACCTGGCGCCTGCCGCAGTCCGGACGCACCGGCAAAGGCAAGGCCATCGTCAACATCCTGCCGATCCCGACAGGGGTATCCATTGCCGCGATCATGC
>NZ_LUKH01000706.1:0-1819 GCF_001593695.1 Leisingera sp. F5
GTTGCATTGTGATCTCCTTCACAGGAAAGTTCCCGCAACTGAGCTATAGGCCGCAAATTCCCCGGCAGGCCGGCGCACGGGCCGGTTTCCAGGCCGATTGCGCAACCGGGCGTGATAACAAAACAATGATGCGGACAGGCGGCAAATCCGCCCGGAAGGAGTGACTAGAATGCGTTGGAGCAAATCCCTTGCCGTTGCGGGCGGTTTTGCCGCCCTTTCCGCGGCCGCCGCGGCCCAGGAGCCGCTGAAACCCGTGAAACTGCTGCAGACCTCATCGGACTCCCTGCTGCTGGAGCGGCAGTTCTTTGGCCAGGTTGCCGCCAAACAGACGGTTGATCTGGCCTTCCAGGTCGGCGGGCAGATCCTGAAATTCCCGGTGACCGAAGGCGGCGCCGTTACCCAGGGCGGCTTGATTGCCGAACTGGACCTGGAACCGTTCGAGTTGCAGCTGGAACAGGCGCAGCTGCGCAAGGAACAGGCCGACCGCACGGTGGTGCGGCTGGAAAAGCTGAGCGGCACCGTCAGCCAGGTGTCGATCGACGACGCCGAGACCGAGGCAGGCCTGGCCCGCGTCGCCCTGCGGGACGCCGAATATGCGCTTGGCCATGCGACCCTGAATGCCCCCTTTGATGCGCTGGTCTCCAGCCGCGAGGTCGAGCAATTCACCACCATCTCCGCCGGCACCCCGGTTGTGCGGCTGCACGACATGTCCGAACTGCACATCAAGGTCGACGTCCCCGAGGTTCTGTTCCAGCAGGCCGATCAAAGCGATGTGCTGACGATTGTTGCGAATTTCCCCGGCCAGGACCAGGAAACGGACTATCCACTGGAAATCCTGGAATTTGACGCCGAGGCCAGCAGCGTCGGCCAGACCTACCGGGTGACCTTCCGCTTGACCCCGCCCGAAGACCGCCAGATCCTGCCCGGCGCCTCCGCCACAGTGAATGTGCGCGTGGACACCGGCGATGCGGCGATCCGGGTGCCCGGCACCGCGCTGGTCGCCGCCGCCGATGGCAGCACCGGGGTAATGGTCTTTGCCCCCGCGGGCGCCGAAGACGGCACCGTCACCTGGACCCCGGTAAAGGTCGAGGCAAGCCAGAACGGCGACTTCCGCATCGCGGACGGCCTCAAAGGCGGCGAAGAGATCGTACTGACCGGCGGCTCCGCGCTGAAAGACGGACAGCAGGTCAGCCGCTTCACCGGCTTCGGCAATTGAGGGCGAACGCATGGACATCGCACGCGGGTCGATCAACCGGCCGCTTTACACCTGGCTCATCATGCTTGCCGCCTTGCTCGGCGGGATCTGGGGCTTTTTGAACCTGGGCCGTCTGGAAGACCCGGCCTTTACCATCAAATCCGCAGTCATCGCGACCCAGTATCCCGGAGCCAGCAGCGCCCAGGTGGCGCTGGAAGTCTCGGAACCGCTGGAATCCGCAATCCAGAAAATGGGCGAGGTGAAGCTGATCACCTCGGTGAACCGGCCCGGTTCTTCGCTGATCGAAGTGGAGATGCAGGACACTTACGACGGCACCGAGCTGCCCGCAATCTGGACCAAACTGCGCGCTGAGGTCCGCGATGCGGCCCGCGCCCTGCCCGATGGCGTCAGCCAGCCATACGTCAATGACGGCTTTGGCGATGTGTTCGGCCTGTTCTACGCGGTAACAGCCGACGGCTACACCGACGCCGAGAAACACGAGCTGGCAACCTTCCTGCGGCGCGAGCTGCTGACGGTGGACGGGGTCGCCGATGTCGAAATCGCCGGCCTGCCGCAAGAAGCGGTGTTTGTCGAGCCGAAGATGGCGGTTGCGGTCAATCAGAA
>NZ_LUKH01000707.1:0-1818 GCF_001593695.1 Leisingera sp. F5
GATTTCTCGCGCAATCACTGGCCGAGACCCTGGCCAGCCTGGTGATGGTGCACGCGATCCAGCCGGGTTTCCCGATGGTGTTCTCCAACTGGCCCTTGGTAATTGATTTGCGCACCGGGGCGTTTTCCGGCGGCAGCGGCGAGACGGCGGTTCTGAATGCAGCCTCGGCGCAGCTGTCGAACTGGTTGGGGCTGCCCTCAGGGGTGGCATGCTCAATGACCGACGCCAAGGCGATTGACGCGCAATACGGGGCTGAAAAAGGACTGACGTCGCTGGCGGCAGCGCTGGCGGGGGGCAATCTGATCTATGAAAGCTCGGGCATGACGGCGTCCCTTTTGGGTGTGAGTTTTGAAGGGTTCGTGCTGGATGACGAGATGCATTCCCACACCTACCGCGCCTTGCGCGGGATTGAAGTGAGCGAGGAAAACCTCGGGTTCGAGGCGATCTGCGCGGCGGTGCTGGGCGAGGGGCATTTTCTGGGCGGCCAGCATACGCTCGCGGCGATGGAGCGGGACTACTTCTACCCGGCTATAGCGGACCGGGACGAGCCGCGCACCTGGGCAGAAAAGGGCGGACTGGACGCCTGGGCACAGGCGCGGGTGCGGGCACAGGAAATCCTGCGGACCCATCAGCCCGCGTATCTTACGGCAGAGCAGGACCGGGATATCCGGGCGCGCTTCAAGATCTATTGAGAGGCCGGGCGGTCAAGAGATCAGGGTGAAGCTATTCGCAAGCCAGGGCGCGCTTTGCTGGAACGGTTTTATCGCGTGATCAGCAATCAGTGTGCGCATCCGGCTGTCGACCAGATCAAGGATCGAGCGCGAACAATCCGGCGTCGAAACGATGGCCAGGGTGCGCGAGAAGCTTTTGCCCGGAAAGGCGACCATTTTCAGCTTGGGCTGGAACAGTTTGGCGCGGGAAAACAGCAGCGGCGTGGTGATCGTCCAGCCCGCACCCGCTGCGACCATGGCCATCAGTGTTTGATTGCTGGCGCATTCGAACCGGTGCGGCAGCGACAGCCCCATCCGCCGCAACTGGGTTTCGATCTGGCGGGAAATGATCTGGTTGCTGGCAAAGCGCAGGAAGGGCAGCGTGCTGCGGCCTTCGATAACCTCCTGCAGCATGGGTTCGTCTGATTTGGGCAGCACCGCAACAAAGGGATCGCGCAGCAACGGCCTGTCCTGCAGATCGCGCAAACGCTCTGACGGGGTGGTGGTGATGCCCAGGTCCAGCTGCCGGTCGCGCAGCATGGCCAGTACCGCATGGCTGGAATCGATCTGATACATGAAATCGCAGCGCGGCATGCTGGCGGACAGGAAAACGGCCAGTTCAGGGATGATGTCGCTGTCAAAATCCTCGATCGTGCCAAGCCGAAGATAGCTGGCCTCGGAAATGTTCCCGGCCGAAGCCTCGGCCTTGGCCTTGCGGATCGTGTGCAGCGCATCGCCGATGCTGCGCAGGAAAACCTGGCCTTTGGGTGTCAGAACCATGGGGCGGCGGCTGTGGTTGAACAGCTCCACCCCCAAATGATCCTCGAGATTGCGCAGATGGTGCGAGATGGTGCTGACCGACAGGCCGGTCTCGTCGGACACGTCCTGCAAAGACCCTTTGCGGGCAGTGATCTGAAACAGTTCAAGCCCTTTCAGGCTCAGATCTTTGCGGGCGGAGTGGCTAGGCATCGGATACCTCTCCCACAAATCTGCGGCTGCGTCATGAGGCGTTTATTAGATTTCCCCCAATTGGTGGCAAAATGCTGAAGACCAAGGCCTGGCCGATTGCGCTTGGGCTGCTGCACATGCAATCCGCTCTCTGCACAGC
>NZ_LUKH01000708.1:0-1811 GCF_001593695.1 Leisingera sp. F5
CGCCTGGGTCACCAAGAAGCTGATGGGCAAGGTCGGCATTCCAGTGATCACCTCCAACCGCATCAACACGCCGGACGTGGCCGAAGAGGTGCTGGCAACGGGTTGCGCCGACATGGTCTCGATGGCGCGCCCGATGCTGGCCGATGCGGATTTCATCGCCAAGGCCGAAGCGGGCCAGGCGCGCCATATTGCCCCCTGCATCGCTTGCAATCAGGCCTGCCTCGACCACACCTTCAGCGGTAAACTGACGTCCTGTCTGGTCAACCCCCGCGCCTGCCACGAAACCGAGCTGGTGATCGAACCCGCCGCCGCAATGAAATCAGTGGCGATCGTCGGCGCAGGCCCCGCGGGCCTTGCCACCGCGCTCACCGCCGCACAGCGCGGGCATAACGTCACCCTGTTCGACAAAGCCGAAGAGATCGGCGGCCAGCTCAACATGGCCAAACAGGTTCCGGGTAAAGAGGAATTCAGGGGCCTGGTCGACTGGTACCGCACTATGGTGGCGGAGGCCGGCGTCACGCTGGAGCTGGGCCGCGAAGCGGCGGCCGATGATCTGACCGGGTTTGACGAGGTGGTGATCGCCACCGGCGTCATCCCGCGTGACCCGCAGATCCCGGGCCAGGACGCGGACAATGTCCTCAGCTATATCGACGTGCTACGGCACAAGAAACCGGTTGGCGAGCGCGTTGCGGTGATCGGCGCCGGCGGCATCGGCTTTGATGTCTCCGAGTTTCTGCTGGAAGAGGGCCACAGCCCGGCCACCGATCTGCCCGCCTGGATGAAGGAATGGGGGGTCGCTGATCCGGACGCGCATCGCGCCGGCCTCGCTCCCGAAGGACCGCAGCCCGCCGCCGCCGCGCGCCAAGTGACCTTGCTGCAGCGCAAGGCGGAACGCCACGGCAAGCGGCTGGGCAAGACCACCGGCTGGATTCACCGCGCCACGCTCAAGATGAAGGACGTGGAATTCCTGGGCGGCGTGAATTACGAGCGCATTGACGCGGACGGCCTGCATGTCTCCTTTGGCGACGCGCGGGAAAACCCCACTCTGGTGCCCGCGGACACTATTGTCCTTTGCGCCGGGCAAGTCTCCGAACGGTCGCTTGCAGATGATTTGGCAGAGCACGGCATCACCGCCCACGTGATCGGCGGAGCTGACGTGGCCGCGGAACTGGATGCCAAGCGCGCCATTAACCAGGGCACGCGGCTGGCAGCGGAACTTTAACGGCAGGCAAGGCTTTCCCGCCTGCGGTTCCAGGTCCTGACGGACCCGGCCAGCAGTTGGGCCCGGCCGCGCCGGCGGCGCGGCAGATGGCACCGCGCATCGCGCGGTGCCACGCCCAACGGGCGCGGTGCATGTTTCATGCTCTTAAGCCGGACGGGAGCCGCCCGCCAATGCGCCCCCGCCGTTGCAAACGGGCACGGCGGCGCATCTTCACCACCGGACAGCAGATTCTCCGGCGCGCTCAGGCTTTGGAATCGCTCCACCGAAACAAACCTGTCCACCTGGTCCAGCTGCTCCCTCAGCGCAGCCGCGGTCTCCAAATAGACCTCCTTTTGCCCCTCGGCGATCTCCACTTCGAATATCACGGCTATCATATCCACCCCTCAACCAATCCCATGCGGCGCTGAGGCCAGTTTCAGCCAGGTCCGGTCCTCGCGCAGCAGAAACCGCTCTTTCTGCGCAAACTCATAGTTTTCGCGCCCCAAAGAATCCGCCGCCAGCCGGGCACGGTACGCTTCATAGGCGGCAAGGCTCTCCACATTGTAGATGCCATAAGCCAGTGTCGACGACCCTTCATGCGGCGCAAAAT
>NZ_LUKH01000709.1:0-1811 GCF_001593695.1 Leisingera sp. F5
ATTTACCCGGGGGTATTTTTGACCAGAAAGAAGCCGGACGGCAGCCGCCCGCTGCCATCCGGCTTCTTTCTGGTCAAAAATACCCCAGGGTGAATTGGCCCGGCAGGGTCAAGAGGGGCAGCGCCCCTCAAACACTTCCCGCTGGCGCGCGTCAGGCGCGGATCATCGAACCGGCGCCGTGATCGGTAAACAGCTCCAGCAGCACCGAGTTCTGAACCCGCCCGTCAACGATGGTGCAGGCGCGCACGCCGTTGCGCACCGCATCCAGCGCGGTTTCGGTCTTGGGGATCATCCCGCCGGCAATCACGCCGCTGGCGGTCATTGCATCAACATCGGCGGCCTTCAGCTCGGTCACCACGTCGCCGTTGCCGTTTTTGACGCCCGCCACATCGGTCAGCAGCAACAGCCGGTCAGCCTGCAGCGCCTTGGCGATGGCACCGGCTGCGGTGTCGCCATTGATGTTGAAGGTCTCGCCTTCCCGGCCCGCACCGATCGGGGCGATCACCGGGATCATGTCTTTTTCAAACAGACCGTACAGCACCTTGGGGTCCAATTCGGACGGGGCGCCGACAAAGCCCAGATCCGGGTCAGCCTGATCGCAGGTTATCAGATTGGCGTCCTTGCCGGACAGGCCAACGGCGCGGCCGCCCTGGCGGTTGATCGCCTGCACGATGCGCTTGTTGACGACGCCGGACAGAACCATTTCCACCACCTCCATGGTGGCGGCATCGGTGACCCGCTTGCCGTTGACGAACTCAGACTGGATCTGCAGTTTTTCCAGCATCGCATTGATCATCGGCCCGCCGCCGTGGACGATCACCGGGTTCACGCCGACCTGGCGCATCAGCACGATATCGCGGGCAAAGGTCTCCATCGCTTCGTCGCTGCCCATGGCGTGGCCGCCCAGCTTGATGACAACAATGGCCCCGTCATAGCGCTGCAGATAGGGCAGGGCGCTTGAGAGGGTCTCGGCAGTGGCAATCCAGTCGCGGTTCATCTTTTGTGTCTTCATCGCTGTCATCATTCCTTTGACAAAAGGGTGTAGGCGGTTCCGGGGCCGCTGCCAAGCGTTGCGTGCGGCACGCCGGGCGCCGCCGCCGGCGGGAGGCCATTGCGGTTGCCTGTGCCGGTGGTAGGCTCAGCCTGGAAATCTCCTGTGAGGATCAACAGATGCGTCAGAAGACCTTGCTATTGACCGGCGCCAGCCGCGGTATCGGCCATGCGACGGTGCGCCGCTTCAACCGCGAAGGCTGGCGGGTTATCACCTGCTCGCGGCATCCGTTCCCGGCTGAATGCCCGTGGGGCGGCGGCCAGGAAAACCATGTGCAGCTGGACCTGTCAGACCCGTCGGATACGATCAACGCGGTGGGCCAGATCCAGGACCTGCTGGACGGACGCTTGGACGCGCTGGTCAACAACGCCGGGATCTCGCCCAAGGGGCCGGACGGCGAGCGGCTCAGCACGCTGGACACCGATCTGATGGATTGGGGCAAAGTGTTCCACGTGAATTTCTTCAGCTCGGTTGTGCTGGCGCGGGGGTTGAAGGAGGAACTGGCAGCCGCCAAAGGGTCCGTCGTCAACGTGACCTCTATTGCAGGCAGCCGGGTACACCCCTTTGCCGGGGCCGCCTATGCCACCTCCAAGGCGTTGCGGCCATGCTGGCTGAATATGGCGATTCCGACCTGCTGTGCTACCGCGCCGACGCGCCGGTTGAGTTGACGTTGCGTCAGGCGCAGGAATGGGACCCGGCGCTGGACTGGGCAGCAGGGGCACTGGGCGTGCAGCTGCAGCCGCGCACCGGCATTCTGCAC
>NZ_LUKH01000710.1:0-1810 GCF_001593695.1 Leisingera sp. F5
CTGCCCCGGCTGCCCGATCGCCCCCTTTCACACGTTGATCGACGCCTGTGAGGAATACGGACTGGAGGAGATGGATTTTCGGGAGCAGTTGCGGGGGGTGATGGGAGCCAAATAAAACTATTTTCAAGATATTGCTGCTGCTCTCTTGCAATCATCGATCGCATACCCCATCTCGGTCCAGCAAAGCTTCTTCTTAGACCTTCTGTTTCCTAACGGCCCCAGTTGTTCCTATGTCGACACTGGGCCGGGCTATCGCGTGTTGCGGATGGCATTTATTAAGGAGACGACACGATGGCCAATGGCACCGTGAAATGGTTCAACTCGCAAAAAGGTTTTGGTTTCATCGCGCCCGAGCAGGGATCGCGGGACATCTTTGTCCACATTTCCGCTTTGGAACGCGCCGGCATCCAGCAGCTTGACGATGGCCAAGCCGTGACTTTCGACATCGAAAGCGGCCGCGACGGACGTGAGTCCGCCAGCAATCTTGCGCTTGCGTAAGCCTTTGCAGGCATGAACTATTGACGGGAGCATTCTTGCGATGCCCCCGTTTCCTGCATCTGCCCTGTTTAACCTGCAGATGCGGTTCTCTTCCAAAAATTACCGAAAGAACAAACTTGATAGAAATCTCTTGGGGTTCTCCCATGACCATTTTCCTGCCCTCGGAAGGCCGGACACAAAAAATCTCGACGATTGAACAAGCCCACTTCTGGCTGCAGAAAGCCTGGCCGGTTTCTGATCAAAACAGAAACATCGCGCTTGAGAAAATTGATGCCGTCATGGACTGTCTCGCCCCCGTCGACGCCGCACGCGCAGCTTTCCTCTCTGCAGTTGATACAGCTGGGTTTCACCCGGAAACCCTTGCTGCTGCTTAGATCGCCGCGCCTCACGCATCGGTTCCTGCCGCAGCAGAGAAACAGCCAAAGCTGAGCGTTCGCCCGCGAGTGTAAACCCTGCCCCGAAATCAAACCAGTAAGAGTGACAACATGACTAAGCTGAAAATCGAGGGGCTGGGCCTGGCCGGATTATCCCGCAAGGAAACAGCGATCGAAAAGACCTCACGTGCAGCGCGTGAAATCCTCGACGACGAAAACGAGCTTCGGCGCAGAAAAATTGAGCGTCTTAAACGGACCCGGCTTCAATATGAGCATGGCAGTCAGCAGCCCGAAGACACTCAACAATAAAGACACCGGCCAAGAAGGCTCGCGCCTTCTGAACACTGGGCATAGCCCACCCACAGGGCGGCCAGGGCGGCAATCGCAGCGAATGGCCTGTGCAGTTTCTGGGTGCAGTTTGCCTGCGCACCAACGAAACCTTCCCCGCTTGGCGTTCCGGCCTCTTGCCCTAAAAGTTACCTGCGCTGCCAGCGGGACACTTCCCGGTCTTTCAGCCGCCCCTACCCCTGCGCGCCGCTCAGGACCACCAGCCGGTGCGGGTCGGTGACAACGATATGCTTGCGGGTGGAATGAACAATGCCGTCCTTCTCCCAGGCCGACAGCAGGCGGCTGACGGTGTGCAGCGTGGTGCCGGTCATCTCGGAGATGTTGCGGCGGGTCACTGGAAAAGCGATCTCGATCCCCTCCTCCACCTTGCGGCCCGACTGGGTCACCATCCGCAACAGCGCCGCCGCCACCCGTTGCTCCACCGCTTGCGTCGCCAGTTCGGTGATCCTTGTCTGCATCTCGCCCAGGCGCTGGCCCAGCGTGTTGTAGCTCTCGGTGGCAAAGCCCTGGTACTTGGCGGTGAACTCGCCCCACAGCCGCACCGGCCAGGACAGCGCCAGCGATTCCGATGCCGCCACAGCCGTCGCCGG
>NZ_LUKH01000711.1:0-1808 GCF_001593695.1 Leisingera sp. F5
AGCTGACACTGCCGGTGATCAAGGCGGTGGCGCAGGCGACAGACGAAGAGCGCGCGTTCTGGACCCGCACCATCGAGAAGGGCAAGCAGGAAGACGACGACCTGGAGCAAGCACTGGCGCTGATGGCAAAATACGGCACGCTGGAGGCCACCCGCGAAGACGCCAATGCCTGGGCGGCAAAGGCGAAGGCGGCACTTGACGCCCTGCCCGATCACGAGATCCGCAGCATGCTGCGCGATCTGGCCGATTACGTGGTTTCGCGGCTGAACTGACCGGTCAAAGGGGGCGCTGCCCCCTCGGCCTTCCCCCAGAGGTATTTAAGGCCAGAAAGAAGCAGCAGGACGGCACCGCGCCGTGCGTGAGCGCGGCGCCCGGCCCAACGGCGGACAAGCATCTTTGATGCGCCGGGCCGCGGGCGGGAGTGCCCGTGTTCCGGCGCGCGCAGTGTTTCAGGTCAAAGTGACTGCACTGCACCACCACTCGGGATGCTCCGCCCCGATCTCATAGGCGGCAAAATGCGCGGCTTTCCTTGATGGGTAGAGCGCAAAACAGGTGGCGCCGGAACCGGACATGCGGGCCAGCAGCGCGTTGCGGGAGCAGCGCAGGTCCGCGAGCACCCATTCAATTTCCGGCGCAACACTGATGGCCGGGGCCTCCAGATCGTTGCGCTGTTCGCCAAGCCACGCGGCGCAATCTTCGACGGAGGCAAAAGCCGGAATGTCCTGCGGCATCGGCGGATTGTTGCGGGAGGCAAGTTCGGAAAACACCGGCCCGGTTGGGACATGTGCGCCGGAATTGACCAGCAGCGCGTGCAGCTCTGGCAGCTCCACCGGCGCGACCTGTTCGCCGATCCCTTGCATCCGGGCCGCGCGGGCGGCCATGCAGACCGGCACATCAGCACCAAGCGACAGCGGCAATTCATCGGGAATACCGCAGCCCTGCCCGGAAAGTGCCCGCAGAACCGCAGCGGCGTCTGAGGAGCCGCCACCGATGCCTGCGCCATGGGGCAGATGCTTGTCGAGACCGATCCGGCCGGTCCAGCCTGCCCCCGCGGCGGCTTTCCAAACCAGGTTACGCTCATCCGCCGGCACGCCGCCCGCAAACAGGCCGGAGACATCCAGAGCCAGCTGAGGTCCTGGATCAAGCTGCAGCGTGTCCCCGGTATCAGCAAAAACCACCAGCGAATCCAGCAGGTGATAGCCGTCGGCGCGGCGGCCGGTCACATGCAGGGTCAGGTTGATCTTGGCAGGCGCAAAGACCTCAGCCGCCATTGGCGACCTTCAGCGGCTCAGCGCCCTCCTCGGCCAACACCGCGTCCAGCCCGACCTCCAGTTTGCGGCGGATGCGTTCGGGGTCGGCTTCGCCATCGGTGTCTTCCGGATCAATAAAAGACAGCGCCCGCTTCCACTGGAATTCTGCTTCACGCTCCCTGCCCACGGCCGAGTAGACGTCGCCCAGGTGGTCATTGACCACCGGGTCCACCGGCATCAGCTCAACTGCGCGTTCCATATGGGCGACGGCATCGTCAAACCGGCCCATGCGGTAGAGCACCCAGCCCAGACTGTCGACGATGAAGCCGGAATCAGGGCGCGCCGCGACGGCGCGTTCGATCATGTCCAGCGCCTCGTCCAGCTTACTGCTTTTTTCGACCAGCGAATAACCCAGGTAGTTCAGCACCTGTGGCCGGTTCGGGTCCAGCTCCAGCGAGGCGCGGAAATCGGCCTCGGCCTGGTCCCATTGATCCAGCCGTTCATGGCAGATTCCGCGGGCATAATAGAGGAACCAGCGAGTGCCAGAGTCTTCGGATG
>NZ_LUKH01000712.1:0-1806 GCF_001593695.1 Leisingera sp. F5
AGGTGGCACCGGTGATGGACAGCGAGTTTGCACTGGATCAGGCCGCCGCTGCACACACGCGGATGGAAAGCTCCGGCCATATCGGCAAGATTGTTTTGAAAGTGGGCTGAAACTTCAGAGTGCCTGACACAGAAGGGCCGGCAGATCTGCCGGCCCATTTTGATATGCGGATGTCCTTACTGCACGGCGCGCCGGTACAAATGCCAGGTCGCGTGCCCCAGCACCGGCACCACAATGATCAGCCCGGCCAGGAAGGGAATTGCGCCAACCACCAGCGCGGTACCGACGATGACACCCCAGGTCATGCAAATCACCGGGTTCTTGCGCAGCACCTTGATTGAGGTGGCCACGGCCACCGGCAGGCCCACATGGCGGTCCAGCAGCAGCGGGAAAGACACCAGGCTCATCGCCAGTGCGGCAAAGGCAAAGACCGCGCCCGTGATGCCGCCTGCAATGGCCATGATCCAGCCCTCGCGGGTGGTCACTACTTCCGCAGCAAAGCCCAGGATCGAGGCCGGCGGTTCCGGCCCCAGGGTGCGGCTGTAGATCATGTCCGCGGCCACCAGCCAAACAATGAACAGCACTGCCAGATACAGCCCCAGCACCAGAATGCCGCCAAACGCAGGCGAGCGGATGACGCCGAAGGCGTCCATCCAGCGCGGCTCGAACCCGGCTTCACGGCGCGAAGACATTTCATAAAGCCCAACCGCGGCCACCGGGCCAAGGATCGCAAAACCCATGATCATCGGCACGATCAGGGGCAGCAAATTCATCGACAGGCTCATTACGATCAGCGTGATGCCGATCAGCGGATAAAACAGCACCAGGAACATGGCATCGCTGCGGCAGGCGGCAAAATCCTCCAGTCCGGCGGCCAGCGAATGTATGATGTCGTCCATGGTGAGGGTGCAGGCCTTGGGCAGTTCCTTGACACCGTCGCTGCCCATCTCTTCGACCGTCTGGCCGATATGCTGCCCCGTGGATTCTGCCCCCTGCAGAAGCCAGCTGAGCGGGTTCCCGATTGTCTTTGCCATGCGCTTCTTCCTCCTCGCTGACCATAACGGAAGTGCCGTTCAGGCAGGGCCGGGCGCGGCACGTTTCATTATACTAGCACAAAACCCCGGGAAGTGTGGATCACAGGCCATTTATTGCCGCGCGCGCAGCGGGGCAGGGGCACTCCCGGCAAAGGGGCCGGGGTGCGGCTGTGCGGATCACGCGGTCTGACAAAGGCGCGGGTTCTGCTTCTTTCTGGTCAAAAACACCCCAGGGTGAATTGGCTGCCAGGCCAAGAGGGGCAGCGCCCCTGTACCCGCCCTCAACCTTAGCGCACCGGCGCCAGCCGGGCGTTTTTCAACGTGCAGTCGCGGATTGCATCCCGCCCGCAGGGCACCGGCTGCAGTGTTTTCGACAGGCAGATGCGGGCTTCTTGGATGGCGCCGCTGCGGCAGGTGATGGTCAGGCTGTCTGGCGCCAGGCTTGGGTTTTCCTTGAGAAAAGCTTCCTCAACAACGGCGGCGGGCAGGGTGACGGGCTTGCCCAGCTTGCGAAAGACGGCGGGGCGGGCCACGCGCCGGTAGGCGTCGCGCATCAGGGTGTAATAGGCCCTTGCGCTGAGGCCGGAACAGGTGCCGTGTTTCTTCCACTGATGCCAGGCCAGGCCGGGGCTGCCCATGATATCCGCCATCTCGCGGCTCATGCGGCGGCTCGGCGGCACCTCTGCGGAACGGCAGTAACTGGGCCAGCCGCGATGGAATTGCGGCCATAGCCCGTGCAGGGTCCAGCCATAGTCGTAGCGCGCCTTGCATT
>NZ_LUKH01000713.1:0-1806 GCF_001593695.1 Leisingera sp. F5
TAACGGAAGACCCCCGGCGGGAATTGGCAGTTTTGCTTCACGCGGATTTACGGACGCCTTGAAGGATCAGCCTTCCGCTGGCGCCAGTGCCGTCACTTCGATCTCGATGCGGAACTTGGGATCGATCAGATTGCACTCGATCATAGTCGCCGCGGGCGGGTTGGCGCCAAAGGCTTCGGCCAGCACCGGCCAGCAGGGTTCGAATTCCGCCGCATCAGGAAGGTAATAGTTCACCCGCACCACATCTGCAAAACTTGCGCCTGCCTTTTCCAAGGCACCGCCAATGGTGTCCAGCGCCGACTGGCACTGTGCCACCACATCATCTCCCTGGCCGACAGTGCCAGCCACATGCACAAATCCGCCGGCCACAACAGCGCGGCAATAGCCGATTTTGGCTTCGAACTCTCCACCGGATGAAATCCGTCTGATCATAATCCAGCCCCTTCTACTGGCTCAAAATATCCCGGGGGAGCAGCGGTTCACCGCTGCGGGGGCAGCGCCCCCATCATACCTGCCCCCAAAAACAAACGGCGCGGAGATCACCGCGCCGTTTGAGAAACCTTCCAGATGTTCACCCGGCAGATGCCGGCTCCTTCTCGGCATCCGCATGGATCATCAGCGGCTGCGCGTCCGAGGTCACCGCCTCCTCATTGACAACCACCTTGGTCACACTGTCCATGCCCGGCAGGTCGAACATGGTATCCAGCAGGATATCCTCCATGATCGAGCGCAGCCCGCGCGCACCGGTCTTGCGTTCGATTGCCTTGCGGGCAATCGCGCTCAGCGCCTCTTCGGTAAAGTCCAGCTCGGTGTCTTCCAGCTCGAACAGGCGCTGATACTGCTTGACCAGGGCGTTCTTGGGCTGGGTCAGGATGATGACCAGCGCGTCCTCGTCCAGATCCTCCAGCGTTGCCAGCACCGGCAGACGGCCGACAAATTCCGGGATCAGGCCGAATTTCAGCAGATCTTCCGGTTCCAGCTCCTGGAACACTTCGCCGACGCCGCGGTCATCATTGTCGCGCACATCGGCGCCAAAGCCCATGGCCGAGCCCTTGCCGCGAGCCGAGATGATCTTGTCCAGCCCGGCAAACGCACCGCCGCAGATGAACAGGATATTGGTGGTGTCCACCTGCAGGAATTCCTGCTGCGGATGCTTGCGCCCGCCCTGCGGCGGCACCGAGGCGACGGTGCCCTCCATCAGCTTCAAAAGCGCCTGCTGCACGCCCTCGCCCGACACGTCGCGGGTGATCGAGGGGTTTTCCGACTTGCGGGTGATCTTGTCGACCTCGTCGATATAGACGATGCCGCGCTGCGCGCGTTCGACGTTGTATTCGGACGACTGCAGCAGCTTCAGGATGATGTTCTCGACATCTTCACCCACATAACCGGCCTCGGTCAGGGTGGTGGCATCCGCCATCGTGAACGGCACATCCAGGATCCGCGCCAGCGTCTGTGCCAGCAGCGTCTTGCCGCAGCCAGTGGGACCGATCAGCAGGATATTCGATTTCGCCAGTTCAATGTCCGACCCGGCCTTTTGAGCGTGGTTCAGACGTTTATAGTGATTGTGCACCGCAACCGACAGCACCCGCTTGGCGGTGGCCTGACCGATCACGTAATCATCCAGAACCTGGCAGATATCCTTGGGTGTCGGCACCCCGTCGGTGGCCTTCAGCCCGGAAGCCTTGGTTTCTTCACGGATGATATCCATGCACAGTTCAACGCATTCATCGCAAATGAATACGGTGGGGCCTGCGATCAGCTTGCGCACTTCATGCTGGCTCTTGCCGCAGAAGCTGCAATAGAGGG
>NZ_LUKH01000714.1:0-1805 GCF_001593695.1 Leisingera sp. F5
GTGCCTAGGGTCCGGCCAGAATCCAGAGGAAAAAGGACCTGCCATGCCTGTTGATGCTCTTCTGTTCGATAAAGACGGGACCTTGTTTGACTTTGCTGCGACCTGGGATGGCTGGGCTGCAGACCTGCTGGAATCCCTGTCCAATGGCGATCAGAACGCCAAACAGGCAATGGCCAAAGCGATCAGCTATGACTTGGAGCGTGAGGCATTCAATCCGGACAGCCTGGTGATTGCCTGCTCCAATGATGAAGTGGCAGAAGCCCTTGCGCCTTATGTTGCGCATATGGATCTTGCCGAGCTGACGGATTACCTGGCGGAAAGCGCTGCCGGGGCAGAGCTGACGCCGGCAGTGCCGCTGGCGGCGTTTCTCGACAGCCTGCTGTCGCGCGGCAAGGTGCTGGGGGTGATGACCAACGATGCTGAGAGCTCTGCCAAGAGCCAGCTGAAGCGGGCAGGCGTGCTGGACCGCTTTGCTTTTGTCGCGGGATGCGACAGCGGCCATGGGGCCAAACCGGCGCCGGATCCGCTTCTGGCCTTTTGCAAGGCTGCGGGCGTCTCTCCCGGCCGGACGGCAATGGTGGGCGACAGCCGCCATGATTTGGAAGCGGGCGCGGCTGCGGGAATGCAGCGGATCGGCGTCCTGACCGGCATGGCCCTGCGCGAGGAGCTGACGCCGCACGCCGATATAGTGCTGCCCGATATCGGCCATATCCCGGCCTGGATGGACCGCTGAGCATCCACTGATTCCCGCGTTTTGAAACGGGGACGCTCGTTTTTGCCGGCGTGCAGTCTTGTGCGCCGGTTTTTGCTGCGGCATACTAGGCACAAGTGTACAGAAATATCCTGAACCGCCGGATCGCACAGCAAAAACGACAGCGATAGTCGGGTTTGGACTGTTTCCAGCGGCAGGGATTGGCACAGTGGGTGGCTATCGGCAATTTTGAAATTCGGACCCAGGGGAGACCGGCATGGCAGACACAGGCGCGCGCAAGAAGCGGGGCGGAGGCAGGGCAGGCGCAGCAGCCCGGCGCGGCAGCGCTGCGCTGGAGCAAATGCCTTGGCAGATCCCGGTTAACACCGACCGGCCGACCGAGCCATTGAGCGAGGACGGCGTGCAGGCGATCCACGAGGGGGCCATGCGGATCCTGGAAGAGATTGGCGTGGTCTTTCTGAACCCGGAAGCGCTGGAGATCTTCAAACAGGCCGGCGTCAAGGTCGAAGGCGAGCTGGTCAAGATGGACCGGGATTTTGTGATGGAGATGGTGGGTAAGGCGCCCCGCGAGTTCTCGATCACCCCGCGCAACAAAGACCGGACCATTCCGCTGGGCGGCAATCACATCTTGTTCGGCAATGTGTCCTCGCCGCCGAACTACTGGGATATGGAGCTGAACAAAAAGGTCGCCGGCAACCGTGAGCAATGCCGCAACCTGCTGAAACTGACCCAGTATTTCAACTGCATCCACTTTGCCGGCGGCTACCCGGTGGAGCCAGTGGACCTCCATGCCTCGATCCGGCATCTGGATGTGCTCTATGACAAGCTGACCCTCACGGACAAGGCGATGCACGCCTACTCGCTTGGCAAGGAGCGGGTCGAGGACGTGATGGAGATGGTGCGGATTGCCGGCGGGCTCAGCCATGAGGAGTTCGACGCCAAGCCGCATATGTACACCAACATCAACTCCACCTCGCCGCTGAAGCACGATTTCCCGATGATCGACGGCTGCCTGCGGCTGGCGCGGCGGGGGCAAGCCATCGTCGTCTCGCCGTTTACCCTGGCGGGCGCGATGGCGCCGGTGACCATGGCG
>NZ_LUKH01000715.1:0-1803 GCF_001593695.1 Leisingera sp. F5
GTCCAGCAGCTCCACCGTGTGCACGATGGGCAATTCCGTGCCGGAGCCGATCTGCATCATGCAGCCGATATTGCCCGCGGCGATCAGGTCCGGCTGCCTGGCCTCCAGCGTCTTGACCTTGCGGGCCTTCAGTTCGGTGGAAATCTCCGGCTGCATCAGGTTGTAGGTGCCTGCCGAGCCGCAGCATAGATGGCTGTCAGCGGGTTCCACCACCGTGAACCCTGCGCGCCTCAAGAGCGTCTTGGGGTGTGTCTTGATCTGCTGGCCATGCTGCAGCGAACAGGCGGCATGGTAGGCAACGGTCAGCCCCTTGTCCGCACCCTCGGGCAGCTCCAGCTGCATCAGCAGCTCAGAGATATCCATGGTTCGCTCCGACACCCGCGCTGCATCCGCGGCCAGCGGATCGTTGCGGAACATATGACCGTAGTCCTTGACCGTGGTGCCGCAGCCCGAGGTGTTGATGACAATGGCGTCCAACCCCAGCCCGTCCATTTCCGCACCCCAGGCGCGGATGTTCTTTGCCGCCGTGGCGTGGCTTTCCTCCTCGCGCCCCATGTGGTGTGTCAGCGCCCCGCAGCACCCTGCCCCCTTGGCCACCACCACCTCGCATCCCAGCCGCGTCAGCAGCCGGATGGTGGCGTCGTTGATATCGGTGTTCAGCGCCTTTTGCGCGCAGCCGGTCATCAGCGCCACGCGTTTCTTGCGGGGCACAGCAGCGGCAAAGCTTTGCGGATCGTCGTTGCGGCTGACCGGCGGGATGTGCCGCGGCGCCATATCCAGCATCGCCCTGAGCCGCGCGTCCGGCATCAGCCCCTTCAAGGGTTTCGCCAGCTTCGCGCCAAACAGCGCCAGGCGGAACCGGCCCGGATAGGGCAGGATCCGGGCCAGCAGCCAGCGCAAGGCGCGGTCGCTCCAGGGCCGGTCATAGTGTTTCTCGATATAGGCCCGGGCGTGGTCGACCAAATGCATGTAATGCACCCCCGAGGGACAGGTGGTCATACAGGCCAGGCAGGACAGGCAACGGTCGATGTGCTTGACCGTCTTTTCGTCCGGCACCCGCGCATTCTCCAGCATGTCCTTGATCAGGTAGATGCGGCCGCGCGGGCTGTCGAGCTCATCACCCAGCACCTGATAGGTCGGGCAGGTTGCCGTGCAAAAGCCGCAATGCACACAGGCACGCAGGATCTCGTTGGCGCGCCGGGTGCCCGGGTCCTGCAGCTGCGCATCGGTGAAAGTGGTCTGCATGTGCTTATCCCATCAATCCGGGGTTGAGGATTCCCTTCGGGTCGAACTGGCGCCGCAGCCCGTCGGAGATTGCTGCCAGGGGGCCGGGCTGCGGCTGGAACACGCAAAGCCGCTTGCGGGTGTCCGCGCTGGCCCGAACCAGCGTGGCATGGCCTGGCACGGTGACGCGCGCACGCAGATCGGTGCCCGCAGGCACCAGTGCCCAGATCAGCCCGCCGCCCCAGTCGAACTGCAGCGCCTCGGCCTGCAGCCGCGGTGCCAGCGCAACGGCGTCAGATGGCTTCACCGAAATCCGCCAGACATCGCCGTCCCGCCCGTGAAAGGCCGCGGCATCGCGGATGCCTCGCCAAAGGCCGGCGTCCTCGCCTTCGATCCTGGGACTGCCAAAGCCGGCCAATTCCGAAACCAGCTTGCGGCACCGGTAGGCCGCTGAATCTGCAAACCCTTCGACCCGGACAAAAGCTGTTTGCTTCTCCGGATCATAGGCCGCACCGGTCACGTCATAGGGGGATCCCAGCGCCGCGGACATCGCTGCCACTGCATCCGCCGGTTCAGCGC
>NZ_LUKH01000716.1:0-1803 GCF_001593695.1 Leisingera sp. F5
CCGATGGAGCGGGCGAGGCGATTCGAACGCCCGACCCTAACCTTGGCAAGGTTATGCTCTACCCCTGAGCTACGCCCGCGCTGCCATCCGGTGAGCGGTGATTTAGGGCGTCGCCGCCCGCGCTGCAAGAGGAAAACCGGCGGCGGATGAAAAAAATCTGCACCCGCCGCGACGGAAGCGGCCAGGCTGTGCGTTTCACTCACAATCAAGCGGAACTTTTCAGGAGGGATTGGATCATGCTTTGGAAGGACTGCCTGCGGATCACTGGCCTGGGTGCGGCAATTGCCTTGGGTTTGCTTGCGCATGGCGTGCAGCACCACAGCACACCGCAAGCGGACAGCTGGGCCGGCCAGATTGATGGGATGAAGCCAGTGCAGGTTGAAACCGTAACCTTGCCGGACCCTGAAGCATTCAACGCCTGACATTGAGGAAAACCGTTTTCCGGCGCGGGAAACGGCCAAAAATCCTGCGAGAATTTTCGGGTGACCACAGTTGCGGACCGCCCCGGTTTTCCGGGCCGGAAAGCTGGCCGGAAAACCGGCCGGAATGTCCGCGGAATTCCGCATTAGCCGCGCAATAGAAAAAGGGCGCCCCTCCAACCGGCAGGGCGCCCCTTTTTTTTATGCCAGCTGAGAAGTTTACTCCAGCTCGACCAAAAGGTCCTTGGCGTCGATCTGGGTGCCGGCCTGTACGTGCACGGCCTTGACCACCGCGTCGCGTTCGGCGTGGATGCCGGTTTCCATCTTCATCGCCTCAATCGTCAGCAGCATGTCGCCCTCGTGGACCTGCTGGCCGACCTGCACCGCGACCGATGCGACAACCCCCGGCATTGGCGCGCCGACGTGGTTTGCATTGCCAACTTCGGCCTTGGCGCGCTGTTCGGTCGAGGCTTTGACCAGACGGTTCGGCACCCGGATCACCCGGGGCTGGCCGTTCAGTTCAAAGAAGACCTTCACTTCGCCCTTCACGTCGGTTTCGGAAATCGCCTGCAGGCGGATCTCCAGGGTTTTGCCCGGATCGATCTCGGCGGTGATCTCCTCGCCTGGCTCCATGCCATAAAAGAACGTGCGGGTCGGCAGGCTGCGCACCGGACCGTACTGGCGGTGGCGGCCCATGTAGTCCAGGAACACCTTGGGATACATCAGGTAGCCGTTCAGATCCTCGTCATCGACGGTGAAGCCTTCCAGCTCCTTCGACAGCTCGGCGCGGACCGCTTCTAGGTCCACCGCGTCCAGATGTGCGCCGGGGCGCTCGACATTGGGCGCGTCGCCTTTCAGCACCTTGGAGACGATGCCCGCAGGGAAGCCGCCCGGAGGCTGGCCCAGGTTGCCGCGCATCATGTCAACCACCGAGTCCGGGAAGGCCACGTCTGTCTCCGGATTCTCAACCTCATCGCGGGTCAGGCCCTGGCTGACCATCATCAGCGCCATGTCGCCAACCACCTTGGACGACGGCGTCACCTTGACGATATCGCCGAACATCTGGTTCACGTCAGCATAGGTCTGCGCCACATCAGCCCATTTTTCCTCCAGACCCAAGGAGCGCGCCTGCGCCTTGAGGTTGGTGAACTGGCCGCCCGGCATCTCGTGCAGGTACACTTCCGAGGCTGGCGCCGCGAGGCCGCTTTCAAAGGCCGCATACTGCGCCCGCACCTGCTCCCAGTAACCCGAGATTTCGCGGATCTTGGCGATGTCCAGCCCGGTATCGCGGTCGGTGTTGCGCAGGCCTTCGACGATGGAGCCGAGGCAGGGCTGCGAGGTGCCGCCGGAAAACGCGTCCATGGCCGCGTCCACTACATCAACT
>NZ_LUKH01000717.1:0-1802 GCF_001593695.1 Leisingera sp. F5
GTATAGATCAGCAGCCTCCGCGCTTCGCGCAGGACACGGGCACGGACCAGCGCCGAGGCTGGCTGGCCGGTGGCCTGACGGGCGATGCGGTTGAGGTGGGTTGCAGAGACAGCCAGCTCGCAAGCGTAGTCCGCAAGCGGGCGCCGCAGGCGGAAGTCGCGCTCGACCAGAGCCTCAAACCGGGTAAACAGCGGGCTGGCAGGGGCCTGCGGATCCGTTCCTTGGGCGGCAGCGATGGCGCGGGCCGCCAGCGCGGTAACCGACAGCGCCAGCCCTCGCAGCATTTGCGCGCGGCCAAAGTCCTTGCTGCGGTATTCACGGAACAGGCGCGCAGACAAGCTTTGCAGCCCTTGGGGCAAGGGCAGGACGGCAGGCAGATCCAGCGGCGCGCGCATCCCTTCACCCGGTGCCAGGCTTTGATCCAGAAGATCCGACGCCAAGGTGATCACCCAGCCGCCGGTGCCGTTGCCAAAGTGGAAGCCATGCACCACGCCGCGTGGTACATTGATCAGGCAGGGCGGTGGCAGAGAATGCCTGTTTCCGTCAAGATCGGCCTCTCCGGCGCCGCCGGTCAGCACCAGCAGCTGATGCAGCCGGGCATGGCGGTGCGGCCGCAACTCCCAATCATACAGCTCGGACCGGCTGCGGATGGTCTCCACATGAAGGACATCGGCAAGTTCCGCCGTCTCGCCAAACAGGTTGTAGGTGTCGATGAGGGGCTGTGAGGGCATGTGCGAAATGTACAAGCTTTGGCGTGGTGGGTCCATTCGCAAACATGCAGGCGCAGGGCATAATTCACGCTGCACGCACAGGCCGAACAATATTGGGGAACGCGCATGTCCACGCATCAGACGCAGGTTGTCATCATTGGCGGCGGGCCTTCGGGGCTGCTGCTATCGCAGCTGCTCCATTGCAAGGGGATCCGCTCGATTGTGCTGGAAAAGCACACGCGCGAGTATGTCTTGGGCCGGATCCGCGCCGGCGTGCTGGAACACGGCTTTGTCAATCTGATGCGCGAGGCCGGCTGCAGCGGGCGGCTGAACCGCGAAGGGGAGATCCACGCAGGGTTCCATATTGCCCATCAGGGGCGGCTGGACCGGATTGACCTGGCGAAACACACCGGCGGCGAGACGGTAATGGTCTACGGCCAGACCGAGGTGACCCGCGATCTGTATGAGGCGCGCGACGCGATGGGTGGTGAGGTCCTGCATGAGGTGCAGAATGTGCAGACGCATGCGCTGACAGATGCGCGCCCTTATGTGACCTGGGAGCAGGATGGCGCATCACAACGGGCAGACTGCGACTTTATCGTTGGCGCCGACGGCTTTCACGGGGTCAGCCGCAAATCTATTCCGGCGGAGGTGCTGAAGGAATACGAAAAGGTCTATCCCTTCGGCTGGCTAGGGGTTCTGTCGGAAACACCGCCGGTCGCGGAGGAACTGATCTATGCCCGCCATGAACGGGGGTTTGCGTTATGCTCGCTGCGCAGCCGGGTGCTGAGCCGTTACTACATCCAGGTGCCGTTAACGGACCGGGCCGAAGATTGGAGCGACGCAGCCTTCTGGGCAGAGCTGAAGCGCCGGCTGCCGGAACAGGTGGCAGGGCAGTTGGAAACCGGCCCGTCGATCGAGAAATCCATTGCGCCCTTGCGCAGTTTCGTGGCGGAGCCGATGCGGTACGGCAATCTGTTCCTGGCGGGCGACGCCGCCCATATTGTGCCGCCGACCGGCGCCAAGGGGCTGAACTCGGCGGCCTCGGACATCTACTACCTCTACCATGGCTTCCTGGACCACTATCTGCAG
>NZ_LUKH01000718.1:0-1800 GCF_001593695.1 Leisingera sp. F5
ATTCCGCCGTGCACATGCTGCTGCGCGACCGCCGCTTCGGCCGCGAGATGCCGGAAGAGATGCGGACAGAAGGCCCCGCCCATCTCGCCCCTTTTCTGGAGGTTGAAGCGCACTCATTGCTGGACGCCGAGCCGCCCCGCCACACCCGCCTGCGCCGGCTGGTGCTGCGCGCCTTCACCTCGCGCGAGATCGCGGCGCTGGAACCGGGTATCAAGGATCTGTGCCACCAGCTGATCGACGCTTTCCCGGACCAGCCCTTCGACCTGTTGGAGGCCTATTGCACCCAGGTGCCGGTGATCACCATCTGCCGCCTGCTGGGCGTGCCCGAGGACATGGCGCCGCAGTTGCTGGACTGGTCGCACAGGATGGTGGCGATGTATCAGGCGTCGCGCACCGAAGAGACCGAACACGCCGCCGCCAAGGCCTCGCAACAGTTCACGGAGTTCCTGCGCAGCTACATCGATGAGCGCCGCAACGATCCCCGCGGCGACCTGATCTCCCGCCTGATCGCGGCGGAGGAGGAAGGCGACAAACTGTCAGCGGATGAGCTGGTCGGCACCTGCATCCTCTTGCTGAATGCGGGCCATGAGGCCACCGTGCATTCCCTTGGCAACGGTGTGAAAACCATGCTGCAGCAGGGCTGGCAGCCGGAGTGGCTGGCGCCCGCAGGCATCGAAGGGCTGGTGGAGGAAATCCTGCGCTATGACCCGCCGCTGCACATGTTCACCCGCTACGCCTACGAGGAGGCAGAGGTGTTCGGCCACACCTTCCAGCGCGGCGATCAGGTGGCGCTGCTGCTGGGTGCTGCCAACCGCGACCCCAAAGCGCTGGACGACGCGGACCATTTCGATCCGACCCGCCCCCCGAAAGTGAACAAAAGCTTTGGCGGCGGCCTGCACTTCTGCGTCGGCGCCCCGCTGGCGCGGCTGGAGATGCAGATCGCCCTGCCGATCCTTTTCAACCGCTGTCCGGACCTGAAACTGGCGGCTGCGCCGGAGTTTTCCAACACCTACCATTTCCATGGTCTGACCCGTCTGATGGTGAGCGCCTGAGCTGCCAGATTGAGGCTCTGCTCCAAACCCATATCTAACTTGGAGCTCTGCCCCAAACCCCGGGGTATTTCCGGACCAGAAAGAAGCAACACCGTCTTCCGCTTCTTTCTGATCTTAAATACCCATATTCCTACGGCTGCAGCGGCAGCATCGTTGTCGATTTGATCTCTTCCATCGACAATAGCGCCGTCACATTATGCACCCGCACTTCGGCAATCAGCGCCTGATAGAACACGTCATAAGCGCGCGCATTCTGCACCCTGACCTTCAGGATGTAATCGATGTCGCCCGCAAGCCGGTGCGCTTCCTGCACCTCGGGGCGGTCGCGCAGCGCCTGCAAGAATTTGGCCTGCCAGTCCGCCTCATGCTCAGACGTGCGGATGAGAACAAAGAAACAGGCCTCGAACCCCAGCGCCTCGGCATCCAGCAGCACCGTCTGCTGACCGATCACACCTGCCTCCTTCAGCTTGCGGATCCGATTCCACACCGGGGTCTTGGAAGAACCCACCTGACGGGCGATTTCGTCCAGCGACTGGCCCGCGTCGCGCTGCAGTTCAGCCAGAATTTTCCGGTCAGTGGCGTCGATCCGCACCGTCATTCCTGTTTTCTCCTATTGTGAGGACCAATCGGCCCACATCTTCAACCACCAAGAACCTATGTTCTTATTTGTCCGTGCATATAGCGCAATACCGGGAATATTTCCTATATCTAACCTCAAGTCAAACACGCTGGAGGGGCCTTACAGATG
>NZ_LUKH01000719.1:0-1798 GCF_001593695.1 Leisingera sp. F5
GCGTCACAATGGCCGAAACCACCTGGCTGTCGCCCATATAGTTGCCAAACGCGGTTTCCATCCCGTGGATGGCGATCAGCACACCTGCGGGCACGCCGTATTTCCGCTCCAGCGCGGCATAGAAATCCGGGTTGCGCGCCTTTCGCTTGCGGCCCTGCGCCACGATGGTCGCCGAGCCGCGGATCTGCATGAATTTTTCCAGCGAGTACTTAAAGCTCTTCTGGTTGCGGTCAGCGGAGATGGTACGGCGGGCATACTGCGCATTGGCCAGCGCCTGCAGCCCCGCCTTACGCACGCCTGCGCGCTTGGCCTCGCGCTGGAAGTCCTGCTTCCAGGCGTCAAACCCGGCAGAGGTATTGCCGCAGGTGGCGGCCAGGGCAGGGGAAGCAAGCAGGGCGGAAATCAGGGCAGAGGCCAGCAGGCGGCGCATGAAAGAACTCTCGAAATGTGACTCGTGCCTAGCAGCCTAACGTGCTGGCAGCCCGTGTCTAACGGGAAAAGCTGTGCATGGTTCCCATTTACCTAAGTGAAGGCGGTTCCGGCTGCCAGGGCAAGACCGTCCGCCACTGCGGTCATGGCATTTCCTGTTTCAACGCGGGCATTTGGGCAAAGCCTCTGCATTTGCACCTGAACCGCCGCCAGCAGCGAAGAGCCGCCGACCAGCACGATTCTGTCTACATTGCCCGCTGTTATGCCAGCCTGCGCCAATGTCTCGGCGGCGCAAGCCCCGATGGCTTCGGTCTGTTCCGCCAGCGTCTGGTTCATCTCAGCGGCGGGCAGCGGCACCGACAGGCCGCGCTGCAACAGTTTCAGGTCGATGACTGCCGCGCCGCCTGCCGTGTTGGCCTGGATCTTGCCGCGCTCGACCGCAAAGGCCAGCTCGTGGCCCAGTTCGTCCTCCAACACGTCAACCAGCCTGGCCAACCGGCCCGGCTCAACCGCATTGGCGGCCAGATCCTTTGCTGCCCGGCGGCTTTCCGGACTGTAGAGGAAAGGGATCATCTGCCAGGTCGCCAGATCGTTGAACAGCCGGTTCGGGGCGGGCAGGGTGCCGCCGCCAAAGATATTGCGGATCTGGCTGCCGCGCCCTAGCAGCGGCATGACATGATGGATGCTCAGCTGCCGGTCGAAATCGGTGCCGCCCAGCCGCACCCCGTGCGAGGCCAGGATACGGGTTGCGCCATTTGCGTCCTGTTCAAAGGCGGTGAAGTCCGAGGTGCCGCCGCCGATATCGACAATCAGCCCGCGGCCCGGTGCAGGTGCTGCGGCCCGCAGGGCTGCTTCCGGCTCATACATGAACAGCACATCCTGAAAGCCCGCGTCCAAGTAACAGGCGCGCAGATCTTTTTCGGCCTGAATATTGCGGGCTTCATCCTTGGAATGAAACCGAACCGGCCGGCCGGACAGCGCATGTGTAAAGTCCATATGCGTTGCCGTCTCGGCGCGGGTCTTCATCTCGGCCAGAAAGCGGGCGATGAGGGTGCCAAAGCTGATCCGCTCGCCGCCCAGCCGCCGTTCCTCGTGCAGCAGCGGCGTGCCGAGCAGGCTTTTCAAGGCGCGCATGAAACGCCCCTCATCACCGTTGATCAGCGCCCGTGTGGCGCTGTGGCCGATCCGCATGCTGCGGCTGCCCTCGTCAAAGAACACCGCCGTTGGCAGGGTCTGCTCTCCCGGTTCCATCTCCACCAGCCAGGGGCGGCCACCCACGGCAATCCCGGCCGCCGAATTGGAGGTGCCAAAGTCGATACCAAGGGTGTTGGGGGCAGTCATGGAACAGGCTCCTTTCGCTGGCGGGGAG
>NZ_LUKH01000720.1:0-1797 GCF_001593695.1 Leisingera sp. F5
CCTGGCCTATGTCTACTACACGGCGAGCTATGCCAGCCCCCGCGCGCTGGCCTTTTTCTATGACTCCTACGCGGTGGTGCCGGCCGAGATCAGCCACGGCTACGGGTTCGAGACCCTGTTCACCTCAATGTTCATCCACGCAGGGCTGATGCATCTGGGCGGCAACATGCTGTTCCTGTGGATCTTCGGCGACAATCTGGAGGATGAGATGGGCCACCTGCCCTTCCTTGTCTTCTACCTTGCCAGCGGTATCGGCGCCGGGCTGATACACGTCTATTCGGCGCCCGGGTCCATGGTGCCCACGGTGGGGGCTTCCGGCGCCATTGCGGGCGTCATGGGCGGCTACCTGTTGATGTTCCCCAAGGCGCGCGTCGATATCCTGCTGGTGCTGATCATCTATTTCCGCATCTTCACGATCCCCGCTTTTGTGATGCTGGGCGTCTGGCTGGCAATGCAGTTCTTCGGCGGCCTCGGCGCTGATCCCGATCAGGGCGGCGTTGCCTATTGGGCCCATGCCGGCGGTTTTGCGGTGGGTCTGGTCCTGTGCCTGCCCCTGTGGCTGCGGCGCGGTGGCCCGGCGTTCTGGAACAAGACCCATGGCCAGCCGCCGCATCCGGAGAACGAGTATGAATATTCCGCCAGCCGCATCCCCAAGCTGCCGCGCAAGAAGCGCAATCCGGGGCCTTGGGGGAAATAGAAAGAGGGCGGCAGTTTAGCCGGTCCTTATGAAGCAACTGCTGCCCTGCTGCATCGGCGCGTCCAGATAAGCCGCCAGCGATCTGCAATGAATCGCTGGCACTTTCAGCGACCGGCTTGACCAGCCCGAAATTGAACCGCATCGCAGACCTGCGAAAATGGCTGGTTTGCTGCATCCGGTGAAAAAAGCAGGGCATTTGGTCGTCGAGCGGCCTGCTGTGATAATAATCTAAAAGTAATACAGGCCGCTCTAACCCGATTCTCCTCCCCCCTGAAGAAGACCGGGATGTCAGGGATGTAGGGCCGCGAAAAGCTGTGTCCAGTACAGGAAGTGATATGGAACACCTGAAAGCCACCTGCCACTGCGGCGCTGTTGAGATCGAGGCAGAGTTTCCCGAAGGCCTCGCCTCGGCTGCGCGCTGCGACTGTTCATTTTGCCGCCGCCGCGGGGCGGCTGCGGTCACTGCTGTTGCCGCCAGCCTGAAGGTGCTGAAAGGGGCCGGGAACCTCAGCCTTTACACTTGGGGCAGCCATACGGCGAAACACTATTTCTGCAAGACTTGCGGCATCTACACCCACCACCAGCGCCGCTCAGATCCCAAGGAATGCGGCGTCAATCTGGGCTGTATCGAGGGAGCAAACCCACGGACCCATCCGGAAACCTATGGAGAGATCCCCTGGAACGACGGGGTGAACCATCCGTCGGATCAGTAGTTTAACACGCTGAGGGCGGCGCCCGATCCTCGGGCCGGGCAGCGCCCGATCGGCCAGGCGAAACAGAAAACGCGACCCAAAGGCCGCGTTTCCGGTACTCAAAGCTCCGCGGTGGTTCAGCCGCGGATCACCTTGGCGAAGCTATCAAAGATCGGCTCGTTCGAGCACACCACAGAACCGCTGTCGATAATACCTGCCTCGGGGTCGATTGCCTCGGCAAAGCCGCCGGCTTCTTTCACGATGATGATGCCTGCGGCCAGGTCCCAGGGGTTCAGGCGGCGTTCCCAGAAGCCCTCGTAGCGGCCGGCCGCCACATAGGCCATGTCCAGCGCGGCAGAACCCCAGCGCCGCACGCCGGCGCAAGCGGGCATCAGGCGGGCCAGATCC
>NZ_LUKH01000721.1:0-1795 GCF_001593695.1 Leisingera sp. F5
GGGTAACAAGCCGGTATCGCCTCAGACTGCCCAACAAAATGTGCGCCGTACCCATCCCCAACGCACAAAACCAAACCACTTTTCAACGAAATCGGCTCGAAACCTCTTTATGAGGTCGCCGCAGCGGGCGGCCAGGAGGATGGGATTCTCTGAAACGTTCGGCCTGGCTTTTCCGGCCATCTTCAGGAACAGGGATATACGCCTGTCGCTATTTGCTAACCTTGGTCAATTCGGCACGCCCCAGGACTTGCCCCTAGACGACCTAAAAATTGAGCTCTACTTTCCCGCGGTCGAAAAAACCACGCAGCTACTCAAGGTGATGACTGGATAGATCCCTCCTCCGCTGGTGACACGGCCCGCCGATAGAGATGCCAAGTGGTGTGGCCAAGGATCGGCAAGGTGAAGATCAGACCCAGAAACGCCGGAACCAGCGATAACAGCATGGCGACCGAGATGATCGCCGCCCAGGTGAGCATGACCAACGGGTTTTCCGTGACAACACGAATGGACGTTAACATGGCGGAAACGAAATTGGTTTCCCGGTCAAGCAGCATGGGCATGGCTACGACGGTCAACGAGAACAGTACAGCCGACAGAGTTGCGCCTACACAGGTGCCAATAGCAAGGAAGGTCCAGCCCTGGGGTGTGAAGAATACGGTGTTCAAGAACCCGTCAAAATCCGAGAAGGATGCATTCTGCAGGATGATCGCCAGCCAAAGCCGAACCTGGTAGACCCACACCCAGAAAATGAACAGGGTGACAAAAGCCATCCAGCCCATTTCGCGCTTGCGTTGATTGGCGATGACGGTGAGGATTTCAGGCCAGCCGAAACTCTCTCCCTTCTGCAACCGGCGGGACATTTCATAAAGCCCGGCGGCAGCGAAAGGCGCGACCAGCGGAAAGCCTACAGCGGCAGGAATGATCATCCAAATCTTGCCGAGCCAGACCAAGCACCAAACAAACAGGATTCCGAAAACCGCATAGAACAGGCCGAAGAAGCCACTCATGATGGGGCGAGCCAGAAAGTCGGAAAACCCGGCCTTCAGCGACGCGGTGATATCACCCGCAGTCACATTATTGACCTTGGGCATGGCCCGCTGCTGCGGCGTCAGATTGTCTGGTGGTGTGGAACCTGCGGTCTTGGACGCCATTACACACTCCTCCCAAAGCATGGAACCGCGCTGGTCCGTTTGCCAATAGACCAAGCGGTGAAACAGACAGCCCTCCTCCGCATACAAGTCTGCATCAAGTAAGACGAGAGGACAAGGAGGAGTATGGCAGCCAAGTCCCGCTTAGCGATCCTGCCATTGCCCAAAGTTGAACGTCTGCTTGGCACGTTCGCGACGTGCTGCAATCGCAAGAAGCAGGTAGGCAATCTAGGTCTGCATAGGGCTCGTTCCAGGATTTCGCTGCAATGACTCTCGGCGGCCGGTTCGGGCTGACTGCCGAGCCTCCCATCACAACAAGTTTAAAAAAGGGCCGCCCGCAGGCAGCCCTCTCATCATTCTGATCAACCGGATCCGGCTTATTCGCCGCCGCCCAGCTGGTGGACATAAGACGAGACCGCCCGGATCTGCGCCTCGGTCAGGCGGGTGTTCCAGGCCGGCATCACGCCATAGCGCGAATTGGTCACAGTCTCGCTCAGAGTGGCGTAATCGCCGCCGTAAAGCCAGATCGCATCGGCCAGATTCGGCGCGCCCTGGCTGCGGTCGCCGGTGCCGTCCTCGGCGTGGCAGGAGGAACAATTGTCGGCAAAGACAACCGATCCGGCCTCAACCTTGGAGGCATCCTGCGC
>NZ_LUKH01000722.1:0-1794 GCF_001593695.1 Leisingera sp. F5
CTGGACTTCGTTCCGCACCCGTCCCTATTCCAAAATGCCGCTGCCGGGCTCCAAACCTGCTGCGATCTTTGTGACTGCGATGGACAGCGAGCCGCTGGCCGGTGATGCCGCGCTGATTATCAATGACGCTGCTGAGGCATTTGCGGCAGGTCTGAAAGCGCTGACCCTGCTGACCGACGGCACCACCTTCCTGTGCCAGAAGGCAGGCGACAGCATTCCGGGCACCGATGTTGCCGGTGTCGAGGCTGCCGCGTTCTCCGGCCCGCATCCCAGCGGTCTGGCCGGCACCCACATCCATTTCCTGCACCCGGTGAAGGGTGACGACGAGCTTTGGACGATTTCCTATCAGGACGTGATTGCGATTGGCCGCCTGCTGCAGACCGGTCATCTGGATCCCTCCACTGTTGTTGCGCTGGCCGGTCCTGCTGCGCGCCAGCCCCGTCTGGTCCGTACCGTTGCGGGCGCCTCCACCGATGAGCTGACCCGCGGCGAGATTGCTGCAGACGGTCCGGTGCGGGTGATTTCAGGCTCGATCTTGTCGGGCCGTCAGGCATCAGGTTCGTTTGCCTATCTGGGCCGCTTTGCCCGCCAGGTCGCCCTGATCCAGGAAGACCGCAAGCAGATCCCGCTGGGCTGGATCCGCCCCATGGGCGGCAAATACGCGGTGCAGCCGGTGCTGGGGTCCGCCCTGTCGCGCAAGCTGTTCGGCCTGACCAGCAACCTCAACGGCGGCCGCCGGGCGATGGTGCCCACCGGCACGTTCGAGCAGTTGATGCCGCAGGACTACCTGCCGACGCAATTGCTGCGCGCGCTGCTGGTGATGGACACCGATACTGCACAGGCGCTGGGTGCGCTGGAGCTGGACGAAGAGGACATGGGCCTCGTCGGCTTTGCCTGCCCGGCCAAGTATGAATACGGGCAAGCGCTGCGCGACTGCCTCGCCAAGATTGAAAAGGAGGGCTGAGCCGGATGGGATTGCGCAGCTTCTTTGACAGGATCGAGCCCCATTTCGAAAAGGGCGGCAAGTACGAAAAGTACTTCCCCGTCTACGAAATGGTGGAGAGCTTCCTTTATACCCCGAAAACCGTGACCACCGCGGCGCCGCATGCGCGTTCATACATCGATATGAAGCGGATCATGACCTATGTGGTGATCGCCACAATCCCCTGCATTCTGTGGGGCATGTGGAACACTGGCTATCAGGCGAACTCGGCGATTGCCGCGCTGGGGGCAGATGCGGCCACCGGCTGGCGGATTGCCATCCTGCAGATGTTCGGCATCTCGCTGGATGCGGCGAACCCGATGGCCAATGTGGCGCATGGGTTCCTGTATTTCCTGCCGATCTATCTGGTGACGCTGATTGCCGGCGGTATTTTCGAGGTGATCTTTGCCACCGTGCGCGGCCATGAGGTGAACGAGGGCTTCCTTGTGACCTCGATGCTGTACACGCTGATCATGCCGGCCTCGGCGCCGCTGTGGCAGGTGGCATTGGGCATCATCTTTGGCGTGGTGATCGGCAAGGAAGTCTTTGGCGGCACCGGCAAGAACTTCCTGAACCCGGCACTGACCGGCCGGGCGTTCCTGTATTTCGCCTATCCGGCCAATATGTCGGGCGACAGTGTCTGGACCCCGGTTGACGGGTTTTCCGGCGCCACCGCGCTGGGTGTCTCGGCTGCCGAAGGCGTGCAATCGCTGGCGGCCAAGGGCATCGAATGGTCTGATGCGTTTTATGGCACCATTCAGGGCAGCTTTGGCGAGACCTCGACCGTGGCCTGCGCCATTGGCCTAGCGTTC
>NZ_LUKH01000723.1:0-1787 GCF_001593695.1 Leisingera sp. F5
CGGCATCGTGCTGGTGCTGACCGGGCTTTACCTGTGGTGGCCGCGCGGCAATGCCGCCAGTGCCTTTGTCCCCAACTTCCGCGCCAGGGGCCGCGCCCTGTGGAAGAACCTGCACACGGTCACCGGCTTCTGGATGTCGGCGCTGCTGGTGATCTTCCTGATCTCAGGCCTGTCGTGGACCGGCATCTGGGGCGGCCAGATGGTGCAGGCCTGGAGCACCTTCCCGGCAGCCAAATGGGACAACGTGCCCCTGTCGGACGACATTCACGCCAGTATGAACCACGGCGCCACCAACGACGTGCCCTGGGCGCTGGAACAGACCCCGATGCCCGCCTCAGGATCCGAGGCCGGGATCACCGGCGTTCCTGAAGGCCAGGCGGTGGATGCAGGCAGCATTATCGCCCTAGGCCGCGCCTTGGGTATGGAGGGCCGCTTCCGCCTCGCGTATCCCGGTGGTGGAAACGGTGTCTGGACCATCAACCGCGACAGCATGAGCGGCGATGGCGGCGATCCCTTCATCGACCGCACCATCCATATAGATCAGTACAGCGGCAAGATCCTCGCTGACGTGAAATACGAGGACTACTCCTTGGCGGGCAAGGCGATGGCTGTCAGCATCCCCTTCCACATGGGGCTGATGGGCACCTGGAGCTTTCTGCTGAATGTGGTGTTCTGCCTTGCGGTGATCTTTGTCTGCGTCTCCGGCCTGGTAATGTGGATGAAACGCCGCCCCGCAGGTGCCAGCCGCCTGGCCGCACCGCCGGAACCGGCAGAGATGCCGTTCTGGAAGGGGGCTGCGCTGATTGCCGTGCTGGTCTCGCTGGCCTTCCCGCTGACCGGTCTGGCGCTGCTGGCGGTGCTGGCCTTTGACGTGCTGCTGCTGGGCAACCTGCCGCCGCTGAAACGCGCGGTGTCCTGACATTGGAACACGCGCCCGCCAGTCCCTCACCGGCGGGCGCCTTATCAGGCATGTGCTGCGGATTTGCATCCCTGGCCCCGGTCAATGGCGTCTCTCTGTCCTGAGGACGCTGTTCGACCGGCAAAAGGACCGCGGTGCGTGCCCGATACCGGCTATGTTCCGTCTTTGGCAAAGCCGGCAGCTGCGCGGCGTCTTTTGCGTCCTTTGAGACGCCGCGCAGCCATTGCTCTGCCGCACATTCAGAACCGCTGCCCGGAACAAGGCCGCCCGGTTCAGCGCGCTCACACGTGCTGCGCGCCGTTCACCTCGATTTCGGCGCCGGAGATATAGGAACTCCCTTCCGAACACAGGAAGTAGATCGCCGAGGCCACCTCCTCGGGCTGGCCCAGCCGCTGCATCGGCAGCTTCTCGACGATCTTGTCGGTGCCGGGCGACAGGATAGCGGTTTCCACCTCGCCCGGCGCGATGGCATTGACCCGCACCCCCATGGGCCCGAAATCATGCGCCATCTCACGTGTCAGCGCCGCTAGCGCCGCCTTGGAGGTGGCATAGGCCGCGCCAGCAAAGGGATGCACCCGGCTGCCCGCGATCGAGGTCACATTGACCACCGATCCCTTGGCCGCAGCCAGCTCATCCTTCAAGCCCCGCGCCAGCACCACCGAGGCAAAGAAATTCACATGAAACACCTTGCCCCAGTCCATCAGATCGGTGTTGAGCGTATTCAGCCGTTCACCCTCCGGCCCCTTAGGTGAAATTCCGGCATTGTTGACCAGCGCGTCCAGCCGGCCGTCCAGCAGCTCCTGGATCTGGCCAACCGCGTTGATCGTGTCCGACGGGTCCGACAGATCCAGCTGAACATGGTTCTCCT
>NZ_LUKH01000724.1:0-1786 GCF_001593695.1 Leisingera sp. F5
TTTGCGGGAGACAAAGGCTGTGAGGGCGGGCACGGCGACAACACTGCCGAGCGGCGAAGAGGTCACCCGGTAAAAGGTGTCCAGCGGTGTGTCCCAAGGGTACGAAACCCCGGCAACCGACACCAGGGCCGACAGGCTGCCGGGATAGTCAACGGCCCAGGCCAGCGCAACCGCGCCGCCATAGCTTTGGCCCAGCACGATAGGCCTGTCCGCCCCCATTTGCGCCGCAGCCGCGCGCAACAGGCCGGCCTGCTGGCGGATGGTGGCCCCGGTGCCATTGATGCGGTCCGAATACCCCAGTCCGGGCCGGTCAAAGATCAGGATGCGGAAGTCCTCTGCCAATGCAGGAGCCAGCCGGAAGGTCATATCGCGCGTACTGCCGCTGGAGCCGTGGATCAGCACCAGATCCGGCGCGCTGCCTTTGGGCCGCCCCATCTCCACTACATGCACCCGGTGGCTGCCCACCACCAGGGATTGCCCCAATGGCGGGTGGCTTGCGACAGCCGCTGCCTCGCGGCGGCCCGCCTGCCAGTTGGTCAGCACAGCAGCGGCCGCCAGTGCAAGGCCTGCATAAACCAGCACTTTAGCGGCCGATCTGATCCATTTCATAAGGCGTGGTCTGGTAGATCTCATTGATCCAATTGCCATAAAGAAGATGCGCGTGGCTGCGCCAGCGGTTTTGCGGCGGCTGGCTGGGGTCATCGTCCGGATAATAGTTGCCCGGCACGTTGATCGGGGTGCCATTGGCCACGTCCCGGTCGTACTCCTGCTTCAGCGTATCATTGTCATACTCGAAATGGTTGAAGATATAGAGAGCGTTGTGCGCCTTGTCCTCAACCAGGCAGGGGCCGACCTCGTCGCTGCCGAGCAGCGTCTTCAGCCCTGGTGCCGCGCTGATTTCGGCCTGCTTCATCTCGGTCCAGCGGCTGACCGGAATCACGAAATCATCCGAAAACCCGCGTAAATAGGGCGAAGCAGGCGCCAGGTTCCGGTGCCGGAAGCAGCCGAACGCCTTGTGATCCAGCATATGCTTTTTCACGCCATGGAAATGATTGATCATCGCCATGCCGCCCCAGCAGACGCCAAAGGTGGAATGCACGTTGGTCTGGGTCCACTCGAACACCTCCCGCATCTCGTCCCAATAGGTGACCTCGGGGAAGTCGAGATGCTCAATCGGCGCGCCGGTGATGATCAGCCCGTCGAACTTTTGGTGCTTCACTTCCTGGAACGAGTGATAGAATTCGGCCATATGCTCAGCCGCGGTGTTTTTGGTGCGGTGCTCGCTCATCCGGATCAGGCTCAGATCTATCTGCAGCGGGGTCGCCCCGATCAGCCGGGCAAACTGGTTCTCGGTCTGGATCTTCTTGGGCATCAGGTTCAGCAGGCCGATGCGGATGGGGCGGATGTCTTGACGCGCCGCTTGATCCGGCGACATCACCATCACGCCTTCGTTCGTCAGAACGTCATAGGCGGGGAGATCTGCGGGCATCTTGATGGGCATGTCAGTGTCCTGATTTGCGGAAGGGTGTACGATATAGCGGAATTCGACAGATAGGCGGCTTAGCCGCGGGCCTCAAGAGCGGACGCGATCAAATCCTCGAAATCCCCCTCATCCCTGACGGCAGAGATCTGATCGGCGGTGACCGTGACACCCCAATTGTCCGCCATCGCCTGATAGCGCGGCTGTCGGTGCGCCAGCGCCTGGGCATAGGTCCAGCGGATGAAGGCATCGGGGTCCACATCCCCTTCAGCTATGCCATTTTCCTTGAGATACTCTTGCCAGACC
>NZ_LUKH01000725.1:0-1783 GCF_001593695.1 Leisingera sp. F5
CGGGGCGCAACGCCTCTGCATTGAAGTATGACATCCTCACGGCGATGGGGGCGTATGCGCTTGGCCAGGGCAAAGCTCCGCAAAAGCTAGTGCTGCGGTTCATGACATTGATGACCGCGCGCTACAACTGGCAGCGCAATGAGCTGGCGGTGGGCCAGCGCGAGATTGCCCGGTTGTGGGATGTGGACGAACGCACGGTGAAACGCGAGATGGCCAAGCTGCGGGGCTGGGGCTGGCTGGTGGTGAAACGCCAGGGCGCACGCGGGCGGGTCACGGAATACGGCATCGACCTGGAGCGGTTGCTGGCAGATACCCAGGAGCGCTGGGGCGCGGTGGGACCGGACTTTGAACACCGGATGCAAAACAATGATGAGCCAGCGCTGAATGTGGTGCCTTTGCGCCCAGGGGCTGCACCGCGGGCTCCGGATATCTCGGACGGCAGCGAATGGAGCCTGGCCAAGGCGGTGCTCCATGCGGAGGACCCGGCGAATTATGCGTCCTGGGTGCAAGGATTGGAGAAGGCCAGCCGGGCTGGCGGCCGGCTGGTGCTGAAGGCGCCAAGCCGGTTCCATGCGAATTACGTGATGTCGCATCTGATGCCACGGCTGCTGTCGGCCTGCCGGGATGTCGATGGCGGGGTCTCGACGATTGTTGTGGAGGCGTGAGGCCTAATCTGCGCCGCAGCGGTTGAACCCCTTGGGGGCAGAGCATTATGTGGGCGGGCAGGGGGCTTAAGACGCCCCGCAAGAACAAGGAGCAGCCCGGATGAGCGGCGTGCAGGATAAGATCTGTGTCATTGGACTTGGCTATGTGGGGCTGCCGCTGGCGGCGGCCTTTGGGCAGCAGCGGAAAGTCATTGGCTTTGACATCGATCCGGGCCGCATTGCCGAGCTGCGCCGGGGCGAAGACCGCACCCGCGAGCTGGGCTGCCAGGAGCTGGCAATTGCGGAGCACCTTAGTATCACTGCCGACCCGGCGGAGATTGCCGGTTGCTCCATCTATATCGTCACCGTGCCGACGCCGGTGGATGCCAGCCACCGCCCGGATCTGAGCCCGCTCTTGTCGGCTTCGGCGATTGTTGGCGGGGTGCTGAAACCCGGTGATCTGGTGATTTATGAATCCACCGTCTATCCCGGCGCCACCGAGGAAGATTGCGTGCCCATTCTGGAAGCGCGCTCGGGGCTGGTGTTCAACAAGGACTTCTTTGCCGGCTACTCTCCCGAGCGGATCAACCCCGGCGACAAGGCGCGGCGGCTGGCGGATATCGTCAAAGTGACATCCGGGTCGACGCCGGAGGTGGCCGAACGCGTCGATGCGCTGTACCGCGAGGTGGTGACGGCCGGCACCCATAAGGCCGCGAGCATCCGGGTGGCTGAGGCCGCCAAGGTGATCGAGAACAGCCAGCGGGATATCAACATTGCGCTGGTGAATGAGCTGGCCAAGATCTTTAACAAAATGGGGATTGATACCGAGGCGGTGCTGGAAGCGGCTGGAACCAAATGGAATTTCCTGCCGTTCCGCCCCGGCCTGGTCGGCGGGCATTGCATCGGGGTGGACCCTTATTACCTGACCCACAAGGCCGAAAAGCTGGGATATCATCCCGAGATCCTGCTGGCGGGCCGGCGGCTGAATGACGGCATGGGTGCCTATACTGCCGGCGAGATGGTGAAGGCGATGCTGAAACGCGGCCTGCCGGTTTCGGGCGCACGGGTTCTGGTGATGGGGCTGACCTTCAAGGAGAACTGCCCGGATCTGCGCAATACGCGGGTGATCGATGTGGTAC
>NZ_LUKH01000726.1:0-1782 GCF_001593695.1 Leisingera sp. F5
AGGATGACCAATGCAGATTCGTGAGGCTCTCACCTTTGATGATGTTCTACTGGTGCCAGGCGCGTCGAGCGTGCTGCCCAATACCGCTGACACGCGCACCCGGGTGACGCAGTCAGTGTCGCTGAACATCCCGCTTTTAAGCTCGGCCATGGATACGGTGACCGAGTCCCGCATGGCGATTGCCATGGCCCAGGCCGGCGGCATGGGGGTTATTCACAAAAACCTGAACGTGGAAGAGCAGGCCCGCGAAGTGCGCCGGGTCAAACGCTTTATCTCGGGCATCGTTTACAACCCCATTACTCTGACTGCAGACCAGACCCTGGCGGATGCCAAGGCGCTGCAGGAACGTTACCGGGTGACGGGCTTCCCGGTAGTGGATGGTTCGGGCCGTGTTGTCGGTATCGTCACCAATCGCGATATGCGCTTTGCCTCTGATGACAGCACGCCGGTGTCGGTGATGATGACTTCTGACAACCTGGCGATGCTGCAGGAGCCGGCAGACCTGGAAGAAGCCAAATCGCTGATGAAGGCGCGCCGGATCGAAAAACTTCTGGTCTCTGACAAAGATGGCAGGCTGACGGGGCTTCTGACCCTCAAAGACACTGAACAGGCCGTGTTGCATCCGACCGCTTGCATGGATGAACTGGGGCGCCTGCGGGTTGCCGCTGCCAGCTCGGTCGGCGACAGCGGCTTTGCCCGCTCCGAGGCGCTGATTGACGCTGGTGTTGATATCGTTGTTGTGGATACGGCCCATGGCCATTCGGCAGGTGTGATCGACGCAGTGAAGCGGATCAAGGCGCAGTATGGCGCGGTACAGGTTATCGCTGGTAACGTGGCCACCGCTGAAGCCACCCGCGCGCTGATCGATGCAGGCGCGGATGCCGTCAAGGTTGGCATCGGCCCGGGTTCGATCTGCACCACCCGCATGGTGGCCGGTGTCGGCGTGCCGCAGCTGACCGCGATCATGGATTGCGCAAGCGCTGCAGGCGATATCCCGGTGATCGCCGATGGCGGCATCAAGTTCTCGGGCGATTTCGCCAAGGCGATTGCGGCAGGCGCGTCCTGCGCCATGGTCGGTTCGATGATTGCCGGCACGGATGAATCCCCGGGTGAGGTGATCCTGTATCAGGGCCGCTCGTTCAAATCCTACCGCGGCATGGGCTCGATGGGCGCCATGGCGCGCGGCTCGGCGGACCGGTATTTCCAGAAAGATGCCGCCAGCGACAAGCTGGTGCCGGAAGGCATCGAAGGCCAGGTCCCCTACAAAGGCGGCGCCGGGCCGGTTGTTCACCAGCTGGTCGGCGGTCTGCGTGCCGCAATGGGCTATACCGGCTGTGCGACCGTGGACGAGATGCGCAAGAACTGCAATTTTGTGCGCATTACCGGCGCCGGGCTGAAAGAAAGCCATGTGCATGATGTGCAGATCACCCGCGAAGCCCCGAACTACCGGGCAGGATAAGCGGATGATGGCCGCGTGCAATCAAAGGGCAGGGGCATGACCCCCGCCGCCCGCCTGCAGGCGGCCATTGAGGTTCTTGACCAGATTTTGGAGGGCGAGCCTGCGGAAAAGGCTTTGACCTCCTGGGGACGCCGGAGCCGGTTTGCCGGATCAAAAGACCGGGCCGCAGTGCGCGATCATGTGTTTTCAGCCTTGCGGTGCCGGCGGTCGCACGCGGCCATGGGCGGTGCGCGCAGCGGGCGGGGGCTGATTCTGGGTGCGCTGCGGGAAGCGGGGGGGGATCCCGACGGCTTGTTCAGCGGACAGGGGTACGGGCCTGCGCC
>NZ_LUKH01000727.1:0-1781 GCF_001593695.1 Leisingera sp. F5
CCGCCGCTATACGGCAAACGCCGCGACCGGATGCTGCGCCAGGCGCAGAACTGGGGCGCAAACCGGCTGGAGACCGCGCTGATGATCATTACCGATACTGACCTGGCGCTGCGTTCCGCCGGCCAGACCGCGCCGGCGCTGGCGCTGATGGAGCGCGCCCTGATCCGGCTGGCCATGCTGGGCCGCGCCCGCTGATCCGGTAATGTCTCCCCCGGCTTGATCCCCCCTGCTGCGCCGCCCATCTTAGGGACACATAACAGGAGAGAGACGATGTACACCGTCACCGGCATTCCGCTCACCCGCACGTTTCGGGTGCTTTGGGCGCTTGAAGAACTTGGGCAGCCTTTCGAATTGAAGCAGCACGGCCCTCGCAGCCCCGAAGTTCAGGCGCTGAATGTCTCGGGCAAGGTGCCAGTACTGCAGGCCGAAGGCGAGGCCATCAGCGATTCAACTGCCATTCTCACATATCTCGCCGACAAGCACAGCGCCTTGACTGCACCCGCTGGCACGATAGCCCGTGCCAAGCAGGATGCGATGACGCACCTCCTGCTGGACGAAGTGGATGCTGTGCTGTGGGCAGCGGCCCGCCACAGCTTCATCTTGCCGGAAGAGCAGCGGGTGCCGGAAGTGAAAGGCAGCCTGAAGTGGGAATTCTCCCATAATCTGGCGCGGCTTGAAGGTAAGATGGGCGCGGAATTCCTGATCGGTACGGAATTCACAATCGCCGACATCATCTGTACCCATTGCCTCAATTGGGCCCATAGCGCCAAATTCCCGATCGAAGGCGAAAAGCTGCTGGACTATGGAAAACGGATGCGGAAACGCGACGCCTATCAGCGGGTTGCCGCACTCGCCAAGTAGCCTGCTGCAGCCCGACCAGCCCAACGCCCGGTAGCCAAGCAGGCGGTCAGCAGATAGCCGCCCGTCGGTGCCTCCCAATCCAGCATTTCTCCGGCGCAGAAAGTGCCGGGGAGTTGTTTCAGCATCAGATTTCCATCCAGCGCATCCCGCCGCACACCGCCTGCCGTGGAGATCGCCTCGCCCATTGGCCGCAGGCCTGCATGTTTGACTGGCAGCGTCTTTATCAACCTGGCCAGGGCTTTGGTATCCTGTGGCAAAGGCCGGCCGAATTCCTGCAATACTGTTGCCCGTGCAGCTCCCAGCTTCAGCACCTTTCGCAGATGATTTGAAATGCTTGCTTTGCCACGATGGCGGGACAGGCGGCGGGCAATTTCTGCTAGTTCCAGATCCGGAAGCAGATCCATCCGCAGCGTCTTTCCGTCCCGCACTGCGGCGCAGACGGAGTAGATGCCGCCCCCTTCCAGCCCGCGCTCCGATATCACGGCTTCCCCGCGTGAAGACAAAGGGCCGGCATGCAACGCGATGCCCTTTAGCGGTTGCCCGAATTGCGGTGACATGTGATCGGACCAATCCACCAGAAGCCCTGCATTAGCAGGTTTGAACGGTGCAATCTCCACAGCTCTTTCGCCCAGCAGAGCGGCCCAGCCCCCGTCCGACCCAAGCCGCGCCCAGCTGGCGCCGCCCAGTGCCAAAACCACAGCCCTGGCGTTTATCTGCTTGGGCCCATCCGGCGTTTCAAAAGCAAGCACTGTGCCCTCCCAGCCAGTCCAGCGCCATCGCGTACGGACCTGTGCGCCGAAACCATCAAGGCGTGTCAGCCAAGCGCGCAGCAGCGGTGAGGCTTTCATGACCGTCGGAAACACCCGGCCTGTCGAGCCGGTGAACAGCTCGCTCCCCAGTCCCCGCGCCCAATTCTGAAC
>NZ_LUKH01000728.1:0-1774 GCF_001593695.1 Leisingera sp. F5
GCCGAGGCCCTGCCGCCTCAGGATTACCCCGGCATTGGGCGCTGCGCCTATGTCGAGGACGGTCAAGGCAACATCGTCGGAATGATCACTCCTGCGGAGAGCAACTGATATGGCAACCGAAATTCTTATGCCCGCCCTGTCGCCGACCATGGAAGAAGGCACCCTGGCCAAATGGCTGGTCAAGGAAGGCGATACCGTGAACTCCGGCGACATTATGGCCGAGATCGAAACCGATAAGGCGACGATGGAGTTCGAAGCCGTCGACGAAGGCATCGTCGGCAAGATCCTGATCGGTGAAGGCACCGAAGGCGTGAAGGTGAACACACCCATCGCCGTGCTGGTCGAAGACGGCGAAACCTATAACGCCTCCGCAGCACCTGCCGCAGCCAGCGAAGCGCCGGCGGCCGAGGCACCTTCGGCGCCCGCAGCCCCCGCCGCTGCTGCCGCGCCTGCGCCGGTCGCATCCGTGACCCTGGAACCGGACTACCCGGAAGGCACCGAAATGGTGCAGACCACGGTCCGCGAAGCCCTGCGCGACGCCATGGCCGAGGAAATGCGCCGCGACGAAGACGTGTTCCTGATGGGCGAGGAAGTCGCCGAATATCAGGGCGCCTACAAGATCTCCCAGGGTCTGTTGGATGAATTCGGCGCCAAGCGGGTGATCGACACGCCGATCACCGAACACGGTTTTGCCGGCATCGCCACCGGTGCGGCCTTCGGAGGCCTGCGCCCGATTGTCGAGTTCATGACCTTCAACTTCGCCATGCAGGCGATTGATCACATCATCAACTCGGCGGCCAAGACGCTTTATATGTCCGGCGGCCAGATGGGCGCCCCGATGGTGTTCCGCGGCCCCAATGGTGCTGCCGCCCGCGTCGGCGCCCAGCACTCCCAGGACTATGCCGCCTGGTACATGCAGATCCCGGGCCTGAAAGTTGTGATGCCCTACTCGGCATCTGACGCCAAGGGTCTGATGAAAACCGCGATCCGCGACAACAACCCGGTGATCTTCCTTGAGAACGAGATCCTTTATGGCCGCGCCTTCGACGTGCCCAAGCTGGACGATTACACTGTGCCCTTCGGCAAGGCCCGGATCTGGCGGGAAGGCACCGACGCGACCATCGTTTCCTTTGGCATCGGCATGACTTATGCGCTGGAAGCGGCTGATAAACTTGCAGAAGACGGCATCTCAGCCGAGGTCATCGACCTGCGCACCATCCGCCCTATGGACCTGCCCACGGTGATCGCATCCGTGCAGAAGACAAACCGTCTGGTCACGGTCGAGGAAGGCTGGCCGCAGGGTTCGGTCGGCAGCTACATCGCCTCGGAAGTGATGCAACAGGCCTTCGATTACCTCGATGCGCCGATCATCACCTGCACCGGCAAGGACGTGCCCATGCCCTATGCAGCCAATCTCGAACGCCACGCGCTGATCACCACGGATGAGGTGGTCGCAGCCGTGAAGCAAGTGACCTACCGGTAAGGAGCCTCAAGATGCCCACTGAAATCCTGATGCCCGCGCTGTCCCCCACCATGGAGGAAGGCACCCTTGCCAAATGGCTGGTCAAGGAAGGCGACACTGTCTCCTCCGGCGACCTGCTGGCCGAGATCGAAACCGACAAGGCCACCATGGAATTCGAAGCCGTGGACGAAGGCGTCGTCGGCAAGATCCTGGTGCCCGAAGGCTCTGAAGGCGTGAAGGTCAACACGCCGATTGCGGTGCTGCTGGAAGACGGCGAAAGCGCTGATGACATCGGCACAGCTTCCGCACCCG
>NZ_LUKH01000729.1:0-1771 GCF_001593695.1 Leisingera sp. F5
GGTCTACCCGAACCGCGACTCGATCCCGTTCATGGCGCAGTATGAGTTCGGCGAGGACTGGAAGGTGAAGGAATTCGTCCGCGGCACCCTGCGCCTCAACGGCTGGGCCGATGCCTGGGCGGATGTCTTCAAGGAGGTCGAAACCCTCAGCGGCCCCGAAGGCGACGCCCGGCTTAAGGAAATGTCGGACCAGTTCTGGACCGAGAACGCCTATGACGAGGGCGAGCCGGACCGGGTGGTGCTCTGTGTTGGCCTGAAGGCGGAAAAAGACGGCACCGAAGCCTGGCATAAGACCTATGTGATGGACGCCTGGGGCGACGACCGCGGCACCGCAATGGCACGCCTGGTCTCCTATCCGGTGTCCTTCGCAATCGAGGCGGCCATGAACGGCAAGATCGCCGCCGGTGTACACGCCGCGCCCAGCGACCTGAGCCTGGTCGAAAAGTGGATGGGCGGGATCGGCAAGCTGGCCCAGCACCTTGAGGTCGTCGACAGCAAGGCCTGAGGACTGCTGGAAACAACAAGGGGCGCCGGATTGCGGCGCCCTTTTGCATTCCAAACCGGTGCGGCCCCTAGCGGCCGATCACATCGTCCTCAACATCGTTCACATCAATGCCCAGCGCTTCCATGCCAGCCTCCAGATTGTCAGCCAGATGCGGCGTTCCAAGCAAGTAATCGACGGTCGGCGTGGTCGCTTCCTGCCGGGCGGTATAGATCGCTTCACCCAGTTCTTCCGGCTCAAAACTGCCGCGGCCGACCCACATGATACCAACCAATTCCGACTGCTGATCTTCCCCCATCCGGTCGATGAAGGCGCGCAATTCCCCTTCAGCCCGGCCCAGTTCACGGGCCATCATCGCCACTTGTGCCACCTTACGGGCTGAAATCTCCAGCATTGCTCCAATCCTTCTGTTCGCTGCCTCAGCATAGCAAACAGCAGGCCAAACGCCTAAGTCTTTGATCTGTGGCAAATGAAGCGCTGCTTAGCTGTTTGATTCCAGAGGTTGATAGTGCGATCCATTCATTGGAATGGAAGGACGCCTTATGGGACAGACATGCCACCTCTGCGTCGGTCCTGTCACCCGGCAGCGCATTGCGCAGCAATGTCCCGAGAAGTGCAGGCTTCAATCGCGGAGCTGAACTAGGAACCTGGCATCACCCCGAAGCCGATTGCGGAGCGGCGGGCTGCTGAGGATCAGAAGACCCGTCCCAATGTGTCCCGCTCAATCGTCCCTGGTGAAGAGGATGAAGCGATGATCGTTGCTTTCAGGTGGCCTGCTCTCCGACCGCTGGACGACGGCCTTTGCAACCGCCCTCTCAAGACACTCAGTGGACGCGCGCCATACAAATACATCTGCAAGATCCGGACTTCAGAGCCAGACAGTTTCATTGTGGATCCGATCCACCAGAAGCCGGGACTGAACACTTTGGTGAGCAGCAACAATTCCATGCAAAACCTGTCCGAAAGAAATACAATGCCAACAGCTGCAATGTGTCGTGGTGCCCGGCAATGCACATAAAGGGCACTTCTTGGGGTGACCTTAAAACTTGGACAGTTAGCTTGGACAGTCGAAATAGCCCTGCTACAGACGGCTGATGATCACTCGCAGCCACACCAAGGGCGATGCGCCCTCAACCGCCGTCTATTCCGATTGCGAAACCTATCGCTACAGCCTGACCCGGGTTTGGGATCCTGCCGGGCCGCGGGTGATGTTTGTGATGCTGAATCCGTCAACCGCAACCGAAGTACAGAATGATCCGACCATTGAAC
>NZ_LUKH01000730.1:0-1771 GCF_001593695.1 Leisingera sp. F5
CACGAACGCCTAGCATGAGGTATCCATGGAGTCGCCTGTGATTCAGCTTTTGGTTCTGGCCGGTATTGCTGTGTTTCTGATCCTGCGCTTGAAAAGCGTACTTGGGACACGCGAAGGTTTCGAAAAGCCACCGCTGCCGCAATCCGAAGCGCGGAGCCGCCGCCCCGATCTGGAAGTGATCGAAGGCGGCCCGGACCGCGACATCACCGATTATGTGGCCGAAGACAGCCCGCAAGCCCAGGCCCTGGCTGCGATGAAGCGGGTTGAGCCATCCTTCCAGGTCCAGGAATTCGTTCAGGGTGCACGCGGTGCATACGAAATGATCCTGATGGGCTTTGAGCATGGCAATCTGGACGACATCCAGCCGTTCCTGGCCGAGGATGTGTTCGAAAGCTTTGTAGATGCCGTTGCGCAGCGTGAGGATCAAGGGTTCAAGATCGAGGCCGAGTTTATCGGCGTGCGTGAAACCACCGTGGCGGATGCCACGTTCGACACGCAAACGGGCCGCGCTGAGATCACCATGCGTTTTGTTGGTGAGATGACGTCCGTTGTCCGCGATCGCGGCGGCGACATTGTCGAAGGCGACCCCAAGGCAGTGAAGCGTCAGAAGGACACTTGGGTCTTTGCCCGCAACATGGGCGTCGATGACCCCAACTGGCAGCTGGTAGCGACGGACGCATGATTGCGGCGCTTCGGGGGGTACTTGGGGCAGCTGCAATCGCAGGTGCCGCGATGACCGCCTCCGGGGCGCATTCAGAAGCCGTGTCCAGCATCCTGGACTTTGCCCAGCTGGATGGCTGGGCAAAAGACGATCATGCTCAGGCACTTCAGGTTTTTCTGGGAACCTGCAAGGACTTGAAGGATCCCGACTGGTCTGCCTTGTGCAAGGCAGCGCAATCGCAGACCCCCGCAGGGGCGCGGGCGTTTTTCGAACTGTTCTTCCGCCCGGTTCTGATTGAGGATGGCAATCAGGCTCTGTTCACCGGCTATTTCGAGCCGGAGCTGAACGGGTCCCGCTACCCGACAGGCCGGTTTCGCTATCCCGTCTACAAGATGCCGCCCGAGGCCCGCGGCACCGGTTTGTGGCTGCCCCGGCGGGATATTCTGACCAGCGGTGTCATGGAAGCCCGCGGGTTGGAGATTGCCTGGGTGGATGACCCGGTGGAGCTGTTTTTTCTGCAAATCCAGGGTTCTGGCCGGATTCGCTTGCCGGATGGCGCTATGATCAGGGTGGGTTATGGCGGTGCCAATGGCCACACTTATAAATCCATCGGTAAGGAATTGGTGCGCCGCGGTGTCTACAACGCCCATCAGGTCAGCGCCCAAGTGATCAAATCCTGGGTCCGGCGCAATCCGTCGGACGGCAAGGAGCTGCTGTTCCACAATCCGTCTTATGTGTTCTTTCGCGAAGTGCGCAAAGTGGCCGCTTCCAAGGGGCCGCTTGGCGCGATGAACCGCTCGGTCACGCCTATGCGCACCATTGCCGCCGATCCTGCATACACTCCGCTGGGTGCGCCGGTCTGGGTTGAGAAGGACGGGCATATGCCGCTGCGCCGTCTGATGGTGGCGCAGGATACCGGATCCGCAATAAAGGGCGCGCAGCGGGCTGATATTTTTGTCGGTACGGGTGATGCCGCCGGCGAGACTGCTGGAACCATGAAAGACCCTGGGCGGATGGTGGTTCTGCTGCCGATCCAGCGGGCCTATGCGATGCTGCCGGAAGACCTTTGAATGACACGGCGGAAACTGACAGGAGATGAGATCGACCTCT
>NZ_LUKH01000731.1:0-1765 GCF_001593695.1 Leisingera sp. F5
TTCGAAGCTTTCGTTCAGGAGGGCTTCGAAATCCTCCATTGATACGTTTTGAGCCATGAGGTCTCAGATTTCCTTTTCATACGGTTTTTCTGGCCATGCGGTTGTCTCCGCCGGTCTTGGTTAGCCGTAAAGGACGTAGCCCGGATCACATCTGATCAAACAAACACAAAGGGCCGAGGTGTGCCTCAGCCCTGCTCAGATGTGTCATCCGGACATTGACCGCCCTTGTACCGACAGCGCGCGTATAGGCGGATTCCCAGTTGCGTGCAAGGGGGAACAGCGGCGGGGCAAGCAGGCTGGAGCCTGTCTAAACATCATCGGATAGCGCGTGCACGAACGCGTTTGTGATCTCAGCCCATCCCCGGGCTTTGTCAGCAAAATCCCCTAGCCTTGCGCCGGTACCGTCAGGCCCCAACAGAAACGGGGCTTTTGAACTTTCATATTGCCTCAGTTCCCCGCCAATCAAATCGCGCAGCGACTCCATGTACCTTTGTCCTGCTGCAACCTGCCCTGCCTTCTTCGCATACCACCAGCCATCGCCCGCGATAACCTTTCCGTTGCTTTCAATGTACCCTGCAGAAACAGTTCCTTCGGACGCTGTAGAAAATCGAAGCACAAGGGTCTTTCTGAATTCGGCTTCAATGCCCGCCTTCACTGTCAGATGCAGGAACTCCTTAAGGCATACGTCACCTCCGGGAACGGATTGATCAAGTTGCTCAAAAAACTCCACCTCAGATATTGTATAGGGTTGAGCTGGTGCGCCTTGCGAAGACGTATCGGGCAATTTTGAAGGAGCTTCGATCCTGATGCTGGCGTCTTCCGCGATCCGTACAACACCCCGCTCCACAAGCACTGTTTTCATCGGCACCCTGGGCACCACCAGAATCCGGTTCGGACCGTCTTTCCAAATGGTCAGGTCCAACAAGGCAAGCCCGGTGTGAAGACCGGCATGCATTTGCAAAAACTCGGTCAGTTCCTCAACACCTTCGCGAATGCCGTCAGTAATGATCATAACCATGAACCTTCCAGAGCGAAGCCTGCGTTCAACGGCATCAATGAATTGAGCTTCGTCCAGGAAGGCCTGTTCTGCGACTGCCTCCCAAAGGGTTTCACCCGCCATGGACTGGCCACGCAATACTGCGGCTTCGAACTCACTGTAATGCAGGCCATGAAGTGCCGCCGCATAATCCAATGCCTGAGCCACCACCTCGCGGCGGGCTTGCGGGTTACGGGCCAGCTTGCACTCTCCGATGATTATTCCTCCGGCAGGCGTCATCCAAAGATTATCCAGAATACCGGCGGTTGTCGGGAGCTCCATGCAAATGGGGATCAAAGGCGTGAAAGCTGGTTCGATTTCTGCCATTGGCATGATTTCAGGATGATCATGCACCAATTGCTGAAGGAAACTCTCCCGCAAATCACCGCTGTCAGGAGACCCAAGCAGCACGCGCTTCCAAGCAACGCCGTTCCCGTTCCCGTTCCCGTCAATCAGGATTGGTGCGGATTGAGGGGTGCGCAAGCTCACGGTGCTTGTGTTTCTGTGATGCCCATAGTCATTTATATGGAGGCCGACAGCCAGCTGTCCATACAACAGAACAGCTGGCTGACAGTGTCAGGATTAGAGTAAAGACGGCATGCCGGGAGTTTCAGGCTACCACCGTGTTATCACCGTTCAGGCCTCAGGCGATCTCGGTCACGATAGTGTCGCGGGATTTGCGGACCTTTTTCATCGGCAAGAGCCAGTCGCCCTGTTCTTCCCTGGTGC
>NZ_LUKH01000732.1:0-1764 GCF_001593695.1 Leisingera sp. F5
TAGAAGTGACAAGGAGTAGATCCGTGCAGCCACAGGCAATTGCAATTTCCGGCCGGGCAGGCGGCAGCAGCGCGATGATGCGCATGATCTGGCTTGCGGCGCTGGCTATGGCGGTCCTGCTGATGCAGGCGGTAACCGCGATGGCGCGCCCTGAAAGCCTGGCGCCGCTGGCCGGCCAAGTGAGCCCGGCAGTGGTCAACATCACCACCACAACCGTGGTCGAAGGGCGCACTGGCCCGCAGGGCATTGTGCCCGAAGGGTCCCCGTTTGAGGATTTCTTCCGCGAGTTCCAGGACCGCAACGGCAATGGCAATGGCAACCGTCCGCGCCGGTCCTCGGCGCTGGGCTCGGGGTTTGTGATTTCCGAGGACGGCTATATCGTGACCAACAATCATGTGATCGAGGGCGCCGACGAGATCGAGATCGAATTCTTCCCCGGTGACGGCCAGCCCAAGGAGCTTTTGCCGGCCAAGGTGATCGGAACCGATCCCAACACCGATATCGCGCTGTTGAAGGTGCAGGCGCCCGCACCGCTGAAATTCGTCAAGTTCGGCGACAGCGACACCGCTCGTGTCGGCGACTGGGTGGTGGCGATGGGCAATCCGCTGGGGCAAGGGTTCTCGCTGTCCGCAGGCATCGTGTCGGCCCGCAACCGCGAGCTTTCGGGGTCTTATGACGACTACATTCAGACCGATGCGGCGATCAACCGGGGCAACTCCGGCGGGCCGCTGTTCAACATGGATGGCGATGTGGTCGGCGTGAACACTGCGATCCTGTCGCCCAATGGCGGTTCCATCGGCATCGGCTTCTCGATGGCGTCCAACGTGGTGGTCAAGGTGGTCGACCAGCTGAAACAGTTCGGCGAGACCCGCCGCGGCTGGCTGGGTGTGAAGATCCAGGATGTGGATGCGGATCTGGCTGAGGCGATCGGCTTGGACAAGGCGCATGGCGCGCTGGTGACGGATGTCCCAGAAGGCCCTGCCAAAGAGGCCGGTGTGCTGGCGGGCGATGTGATCGTTAGTTTTGACGGCGGCGAGGTGAAGGACACCCGCGGCCTGGTGCGCCAGGTCGGCAATGCAGAGGTCGGCAAGACCGTGCGGCTGGTGGTTTACCGCGAAGGCAAGACTGAAACCCTGCGGGTGACCTTGGGCCGCCGCGAGGATGCCGAACGCGGGCCGTCCAGCCAGCAGAACGGTGATGGTGGATCCAGCCAGACGGAAAAGGAACTGCTGGGCCTGTCGGTCGGAGTTCTGACTGACCAGATGCGCGGTGAGCTTAGTGTAGGCGAAGATGTCGAAGGGCTGGCGATTCTTTCAGTGGATGAGACGTCGGAGGCCTGGGAAAAAGGCTTGCGCGCCGGCGATGTGATCACCGAGGCGGGCCAGGAAAAAGTCACCTCGATCAGCGAGCTGGAGACCCGCGTTGCCGAAGCCAAGGAGGCGGGCCGCAAGTCGTTGCTGCTGCTGGTGCGCCGCGGCGGCGAGCCGCGCTTTGTGGCGCTGAACCTGGCGGAGTAAGAGCCGTCAGGCAGAGTAAGAAAGAACAATTAAAGGCCGGGCATTCTCCCGGCCTTTTTTGCTTCCGCAGGGGGGCTATGCGCGTTTCATGAACAACACACCGCGACTGTCCTGTTCGGTGTGCCAGGCACCCGGTTCTGCGGCAAAAATCCGGCGGAAATCCTCTAGGTTGCCTTTTTCATCGGAAATCAGAACCCAGCCGCCCGGACGCAGATGCGGCAGGCTGCGGGCCAGGACCGCCCGCCGG
>NZ_LUKH01000733.1:0-1763 GCF_001593695.1 Leisingera sp. F5
AGAACGCTCGGCGTACCGGCTTCGTCTTCATCGACATCGCCGACCGAGACCTTGGCAGCTACGTGACCGAGGCACGCGCCCGCGTCGCGGAGGGGGTAGCGCTTCCGCCAGGCTACTCCATCACCTGGTCGGGTCAGTACGAATACATCCAGCGGATGCAGCAGCGGCTGACGATGGTGGCACCTGCCACGCTGCTGCTCATCACGCTAATGCTGTTCCTGGCGTTCAACCGGGTGATCGAGGTGGGCATCATCCTTGCCGCACTGCCAGTGGCTTTGGCGGGCGGTGTCTGGTTCCTGTGGTACCTCAACTTCGACATCTCGGTCGCCGTGCTGGTGGGCTTCATTGCGCTGGCCGGTGTTGCCGTCGAGACTGTAATCGTGATGCTTCTGTACCTCAACCTGGCTTGGGAGAAGCGGAAGAAACTTGCCATTTCGGAAAACCGGGCTCTGGCGCCACTCGACATCGAGGAGTCCGTTTTCGAGGGCGCACTGCTACGAGTCCGTCCGAAAGTAATGACGGTAGCGACGATTTTCGCCGGTCTAATCCCGATCATGTACGGCCACGGCACCGGTTCAGAAATCATGCAACGCATTGCGGCGCCGATGGTCGGAGGCATGGTCACGGCGACGCTGCTGACGCTCTTCGTCATCCCCGCGATCTTCGTCATCTGGAAGCGTCTGGCTTTGCGGCGCGTCAATCGCGAGATCAGCAACCTTCCAGCAGCGGGCGAAACGCCCGTTCCGGCCGAATGAAACTCACCAAACTCTACTTCTTGGGAGAAAATCCAATGAAAATCCTCACCTTCTCCGGTATTGTCCTTGCCTTCTCCGCCAGCAGCGCTTTGGCTCAAACGACCCACAGCATGGACCACTCCGGCATTCACATGAGTGATAGCCAGTTGGAGGACGCAGTACACGCCACCGCTGTCGTCAACTCGATCAGCGAGGGCTCCGCAAATGTCAGCCACGACCCGATTCCCGCAATCGGCTGGCCCGGCATGACGATGGGCTTGCCACTCCTGGCCGACGCCCAAGTTATGGGAGACGTTGCACCCGGCGACAAGGTTACCCTGATGCTGCTCAAGGGCGCTGACGGAATGTACGCAATCGGTGCCATGACGCCGAATTGACCTGCACGGCATTGAAACCGCACCAGAAGCCCTGAAGCCCGCCCTCGATGCGTTGAACGCCGCGCTGCTGATCCGTTGCCACCGGTAAAACCGGTACGGATCACTCGTCATGCGCGGCGTTCACACTTGCAGCGGCGCTGCCGGCCGTTGCAGTACTGGCCGCCACCGCCCAATCCCGCTATGCACTTCATGTGCTGAAGACTCCGTGCGCCTCAGATCCAAACCGATTGCAGTTTCATGACCACCGCTGCGGCACCCGTCAGTGCCAGTGTAAATAAACCGAAGAAAGCCAGCGCAAGCAGGATCGGCCCAAGCCTGCCCGGCAGCTTGTGTACCAAGCCGCGCAGCCATTGCGGAGCGTGCGCTGGGCACCGAGCTGGATGAACATCTCAGCGAAGAGCGCGCGCAGGAGCCGCCTGAAGGCCAGAACCAGCCCGCCAATCGACGCAATGGCAGCAGCCAGAAGACTGTGGCTACGGACGCCGGCAAGGTGGTTCCGGACATTCCGCGCGACCGGAACGGGACCTTTGACCCGGTTCTGATCGCCAAGTATCAGCGCCGCTTTCCGGAGTTCGACACCAAGATCATCAGCATGTACGCCCGCGGTAGGACAACCCGGGAGATCCAGGGC
>NZ_LUKH01000734.1:0-1762 GCF_001593695.1 Leisingera sp. F5
GCGGCCGTTGAGGCCCGCTTCGAATTTGAGGCTCCGCGGATTGACCGCCCGGCCATTGCGGATGTCATACATGCAATGGGCCGCCGTCAGCACCATGTCAGGCGCAATCAGGCTGGCTGTGCACATGGCTCTGCCACCAATGTTCAGGCGCCCCACAGCTTCCCATCCCGGCACGGACGGCACAGGCGCAGGCTGCCCGGCCGCGGCGGCTCCGGCGCTGAAACCGATGAATACGGAAGCTGCAATTGCCAGTAATCGTCTCATGACCCACTCCATGTTCCCACGCTGCTATGGTCGGTGAGTCCTGAGGCTGGAATGCGGCTTGCTGCGGTGCCGCGCTGGCAGAAACATGGGCAGAATGAGACAAGATTAACAAAACCTTAACGCCGGGCGGTTCTGCCGGGGACGGAACTCTCAAACCCCTTATTTACTTAACAGGCCGCCGCGATTTTCGAAAAAACCTCTTAAAAACAAGGGAAAATCCGCCGGGTTTCGTTAGGAAGGAAATTCAGGAATCCCCCTGTTTCCATGCAAATTCCAACGCAGGCAGTAACTTCACGGCTCAATTGCGGCGAAAATGAGCCTTAACAAACGCCTAAACGCCGGGCTGTACGCTGCCCAATTTCTTAACTGCGCGACACACCCCTTGCGGGAAAAGAAATTCCGGGCCACCCCAATACCTGTACCGCCCGGGCCTTGCGGCAGCGGCATTGCCGCTGCAAGCTGGCCAGACCCGATTGCTGACACCGGAGCCCTTGAATGCGCCTGACACTGTTTCTGACCGCCCTCCTGGCCCTGGCTGCCTGCGACGTGCCGGTGATACCGCTGATCTGAATCAAAAAGCCCCGGCAGCGGCGCCGGGGCTTGGGTCTGTCTGCGCCAGGGGCACCGCCCCAAGGCTGTTATTTCTGCGATACCCGCTGATGCACCTCTTGGGCGCTCTCCAGCCGCTCCGAATAGCGGTCTGTCAGATAGTCCTTGCGGCCGCGCACCAGCCAGGTGAATTTCACCAGCTCTTCCATCACATCCACCAGACGGCGGTAGAACGGACCCTCGGGCAGGCGCTCGCCCTCCCCGAATTCCAGCCAAGCCTTGGGGATCGAGCTTTGGTTCGGAATGGTCAGCATCCGCATCCAGCGGCCCAGAATGCGCATCTGGTTGACCGCATTGAAGCTTTGCGAGCCGCCCGAGACCTGCATCACCGCCAGCGTCTTGCCCTGGGTGGTGCGGATACCGCCCTGCAAGGACAAGGGCAACCAGTCGATCTGCAGCTTCATGATGCCGGTCATTGCACCATGGCGCTCCGGGCTGGACCAGACCATGCCTTCGGACCAGACTGCCAGATCGCGCAGCTCTGCCACTTTGGGATGTTCCGCCGCGCCCGCATCATCCGGCAGCGGCAGGCCTGAAGGGTCGAAAATCCGCGTCTCGCAACCCAAGGCGCGCAGCACCCGTGCCGCTTCCTCTGCCGCCTTACGGGAATAGCTCACCGCGCGCAGGGAGCCGTACAGCAGCAGAATGCGCGGCGCATGGCGCGGATCACCCGGCGCCGCCAGCGCGTCCACGTCAATCGGGTGCAGCTCACTTTCCGCGATGGCAGGCAGGCTGACCCCGTCACCGGCCTCAGGCACTGTCTTCCTCCAGATGCAGCTTCATATCCAGCAGAACCTGCTGCAACAGCACCGTTTCCCGCAACAGCCGCTTGGCCTCGTTCACGGTGATGATGCCGTCCTCCATCGCTTCCTGGTATTCGCTCATCAGC
>NZ_LUKH01000735.1:0-1762 GCF_001593695.1 Leisingera sp. F5
GCTCAGCGTGCAGCTGGTCGAACTCCTCGTTGCAGAAGCGCGAGATGTTCTGTCCCTGCCACTGCGTGTCCGGACGCGGAGCCTGATCGCACAGGCCGTTGCCCAGGTAGGCCTGCGGGTCGGTGCCGTCAAAGTTGTTGGCATACATTTCGACGTCGGCATAGAACTTCTGGAAAGTGTCGGGAGAACCCGGGTCGCCGCCGAAGAACACCGAAGCGTTGATGTTGCGCAGCTCGGATTCAATGCCGATCTGGCTCCACCACTCCTTGATCAGCGCCTGGAAGTCCTGACGCACCGCGTTGGTCGAGGTCTGATACAGGATTTTCATCGGCTTGCCGTCAGGGGTTTCCCGCACGCCGTCGCCATTGGTGTCCTTGTAGCCGGCTTCCTCCAGCATCGCCTTGGCGCCTTCGATGTCCTGGGTGGAGCAGTCAAAGGTGTCGGAGGCAAAGGCCGCAGGTGCGGGCACCCAGTTGCAGCTGACTGCGCCTGCCTTGCCATAGCCGATTTCCACCAGCAGCGGACGGTCAATGGCCATTGACATCGCCTTATAGACAGCCGGGTCCTTCAGGAACGGATGCGGATGCTTGGCGGTCGCGCGCTCGCCCTCGGGCAGGCTCGATGACGGGTCGGTCTGGTTCAGCATGACGCGTTCCACCAGCGAACCGAAGCCCGCAACCGGTGTGCCTTTACCGCCCGCTTCCATCTGGGCGATCACTTCCGGCGCCAGCTGCAGGTTCCAGGCATAGTCGAATTCGCCGGTTTCCATTACGGCACGCCCCGCAGCAGTTGCATCGCCGCCGCCTTTGAACAGTACCTTTGCGAACGCCGGCTTGGCCGGGTCGCGGTAGTTTTGGTTAGCCGACATGGTGATCACGTCGTTCGGCTTGAACTCATCCACCACAAACGGGCCGGTGCCGATCGGGCCAAAGTTGGCATCGGTGCATTCCGGCGCCCTGGCACCGGTGCAGTTTTCAAACTGCGCCTTTTGCAGGATCGGGCCTTCGCCGCCCACAAACGGGCCGTAGGGGAAGGGGGTCGGCTTGTCGAAGGTGACCTTGACGGTCAGATCATCCAGCGCTTCGACATTGGTGACACCTTCGTATTTGGTCAGCTGGGCGCAGCCGCCCTCAGGATGCATACAGTAGTCTGCGGTGAACTTGACGTCATGCGCGGTGACACCGCTGCCATCGGACCACTTCATACCGGGCGCGATTTTCCAGGTGACAGAGGTCAGATCCTCGCTGACGCCGCCATTGTCCACAGTTGGAATTTCCGCGGCCAGATAGGGGATCATGTTGCCCTGCGGGTCGTAGCGCGCCAGCGGTTCAATCACCAGCGACGAAGACTGGATGTCCTTGGTGCCGCTTGACAGATACGGGTTCAGGATCGACGGCGCCTGCCAATAGATGATGTTGACCTGGCCGTCTGACCCGCGCTCGGCAAAGGCCGCCGGCGCGAGGGAGGCCGTGGCAACAGCCCCCATCAATAGGGATTTGAGTTTCATCACACTCTCCTTGTCGGACACGTTTCGTGTCTTATTTGTTGGCCGGACTCTTTGGCCCGGATGATTGCCGCATCACTGCGGATATGTAGCATTTGCGCCTGCAGGCAGCCAAAAAACGAAGAAACTAAGCAGTCTTAACATTTTGCCGGGCAGACCGGCGCGGGGCGCGTTGCAGGCAGCCACTGGTGGTATCGAAGACCAGTTCACTGGAAATTGCAAATTCCAATTTCGATCACCCTATGCATTATTTGCATG
>NZ_LUKH01000736.1:0-1761 GCF_001593695.1 Leisingera sp. F5
TCCATCAGCAACCGAACAGCAAAGCCTAAGTGGGATTGGAGCCAGCCAATGTGCGGGATTTTGGGGATCGCAAGCCGGGACACGGATGTCTTTGCGGAGATATATGACGGGCTCTTGATGCTGCAGCACCGCGGCCAGGACGCCTCGGGGATTGTGACCTACACCGGCGAGTTTTTCCGCGAGCGCAAGGAAAACGGCCTGGTCAAGGATGTGTTCGGCCCGCAGGATGCCGACACTCTGACCGGAAAGACTGGCATCGGCCATGTCCGCTATCCCACTGCGGGCTCGCTGAGTGCGGCCGAAGCGCAGCCGTTCTTTGTGAACGCGCCTTATGGTATCTATCTGGTTCACAACGGCAATATCACCAATACCGCCGAACAGCGCGAAAAAGTGACCGGCAAATACAGCCGCCATCTACGCACCACCTCAGATTCCGAAATCATGCTGAACGTGCTGGCCGACAAGGTCGCAGACGCGATCAAGGTCAACGGCAATGCGGACCCCGTCCGCAACATCTTTGCCGGCGTCAAGATGACGATGGAGCGGATCCAGGGCGCCTATTCGGTTCTGTGCATGATTGCCGGTGTCGGCATGCTGGCGTTCCGCGACCCCAACGGCATCCGCCCGCTGTCCGTGGGCAAACGCCCGGCAGCAAGCGGTGGCGAGGATTTCAGCTTTGCGTCTGAAGATGTGGCGTTCGGCATCAACGGATTTGAGAAGATCCGCGATGTAAAGCCGGGCGAGGCCATTCTGGTTGACCTGGACGGCAACATGCACACCTTCCAGGCGGTCGAGGGCAAACTGACCCCCTGCATTTTTGAATATGTCTACTTGGCGCGGCCCGACTCGATGATGGACGGCGTGTCGGTTTACAAGACCCAGCTGCGCATGGGTCAGGCTCTGGCCAAGCAGATCCAAGACGCAGGGCTGGAAATCGACAGCATCATCCCGGTGCCTGATTCGGCGCGCCCCGTGGCGCTGGAAGTGGCCAATTCCACCGGCATCCGTTACCGTGAAGGCCTGGTGAAAAACCGCTATGTGGGCCGGACCTTCATCATGCCGGGCCAGGCAGAACGTCAGAAATCGGTGCGCCGCAAGCTCAACGCCATCCCGCTGGAGTTCAAGGGCCGCAATGTGCTGCTGATCGACGATTCAATTGTGCGCGGCAACACGATTAAAAAGATCGTGCAGATGTGCCGCGATGCCGGCGCCAAGAAGGTCTATATCGCCTCGGCCTCGCCGCCAGTGAAGTACCCCAACGTCTATGGCATCGACATGCCGACCAAGCACGAGCTGATCGCAAACGGCCTCAGCATCGAGGAAATCCGCGACGAACTGGGCGCTGACGCGCTGTTCTATCAGAAGCTCGAGGACTTGGTCTGGGCGGCGCAGGAAGGCAACCCGGACATCCAGGGCTTTGACTGCTCCTGCTTTGACGGCAACTACATCACCGGGGTGACCACCGAGTATCTGGACGCGCTGGAGGGCAGCAGCCGTGTCAGCGCCAAGATCCAGGATATGCCGGCACCCGGTGCCTCGTGGAACGCCTCGAAACTGGCCACCGGCTGAGGCGCCGCCCCTTGCAGTTCATGGGGGTTTGAACTTCCGGCGGCATCCGCGTATGAGAGCTGCCAACAGTGCATGGGGAGGCGCTGGCCATGACGGCCCGCGCCTTTTCCTATGCTTCCAGATGAAAGGCCGCCTTTTGGACGCGCATCTTGCCCGCATGCTGACCTCTCCGCGCCAGTGCCGCTGCTGCGG
>NZ_LUKH01000737.1:0-1760 GCF_001593695.1 Leisingera sp. F5
ATATTAGGCGCGCTGAGCGTCGATGCAACGCTGTCTTATGCCGCCATTGGCCAGGAGGTCGGCCTGTCGGCGCCTGCGGTGCATGAGCGGGTCAAGCGGCTGCGGGCCTCTGGCGCCATCAAGGCCACCATAGCGCGGCTGGATGGCGCTGCAGTGAGTAAGCCGCTGCTGGCCTTTATCCATGTGGACACCGAAGGCTGGGGCGTGACCACCGACCTGCTGGCGCTGCAAGAAATGCCGGAACTGGAGGAAATCCACAGTGCCGCGGGCGACGCAAACCTGATCCTAAAGGTGCGGGTGGCCTCGCCCAAGGCGCTGGAAGGCTTGCTGGCGCGGGTTTATGAGGTCGAATGCGTCCGCGGCACCCGCACCCATATGGTGCTGTCGACGCATCTGGACCGTCCCGTGCAGGCGGGCACGACAGAGAAACTGGCAGAGGGCAGGCCGGTAAAGTGACCGGTTAGAAAATGATGAGGGCAGCGCCCTCCCGTCGGGAGGGCGCTGCCCGGCGTAGCCGCCAGACGGAACGTGTTCAGGCTGGCGTCCTGAAGTGCTTGGACAGCTTCAGGCCCTGGCCTTGGTAGTTGGAGGCAATGCCGGCGCCGTAAAGCTGCTCGGGCACCTCCGCCATCTTCTCATAGACCAGACGTCCCACCACCTGGCCGTGCTCCAGCACGAATGGCGCCTCGTGGCAGCGTACCTCCAGCACCCCGCGCGAGCCGGTGCCGCCAGCCGCGTCATGGCCGAAACCGGGATCGAAGAAGCCCGCGTAATGCACCCGGAATTCGCCGACCATGGCCAGATAGGGCGCCATCTCGGCGGCAAAGGCAGGCGGGATATGCACCGCCTCGCGGCTCACCAGAATGTAGAAGGCACCGGGATCCAGAATAATGCGGCCGTCCTTGGTGCGCACTTCCTCCCAGTATTCCTGCGGGTCGTATTCGCCGATCCGGTCCAGGTCGATCACACCGGTATGCGGCTTGGCACGGTAACCGACCAGATCACTGCCGGGCAGTTTCAGGTCAACCGAGAAGCCCAGGCCATCCTCGATCACCGCGTCGCCATCGACCAGCGGCGAGCCTGCGTGCAGCATCTTCAGCTCGGCGTCTGACAGAACGGCCTGGCCGGTGCGGAAACGGATCTGGTTGAGCCGCATGCCGGGGCGCACCAGCACTGAGAACGACCGCGGGCAGATCTCGGCATAAAGCGGGCCAGTGTAGCCGGGTTTGATGCGGTCGAATTCCTCGCCTCCGTCGGTGATGGTGCGGGTCAGAAGATCCAGCCGCCCGGTGGAGCTTTTGGCGTTGGCCACTGCCGAGACATCGCCGGGCAGCGCCAGGCTTTCCATCAAGGGCACCACATAGACGCAGCCCTTTTCCAGCACCGCACCGCCGTCCAGGGTGATGCGGTGCATCTCGAATTCACTCAGCCGGTCGGAAACGCTGCGGCCCTGACCGGCCAGGAAAGACGCGCGCACCCTATAGGCCACGTTGCCCAGACGCAGATCGAGGCTTGCAGGCTGCACCTGGCCTTCGACCAGTGGGGTGCTGACGGCGATCTCGCCGCGATCCAGCATTTTTTCAATGGTTTGGCTGGGCAAAACGCCTGTCATTTTCTGTCCCTCCGCGTGCCGGCTTTGCGGCGATGCTGGCCGAATTGGCCCGGCTGCGCAATCGCCAAAGGCCTGCACAGGATACGAAAACGCCCGGGTGCGCGAACACCCGGGCGTTTTTCATATGGTCGGGCTAGCAGGACTCGAA
>NZ_LUKH01000738.1:0-1760 GCF_001593695.1 Leisingera sp. F5
CATATATAGGGCCGGACAACACGCAGGAGAGCAGTCATGGCGGTCACTCAGGATCAGGTTCGCGAAATACTGGAGCGGCTGGCCTTGCCGGACGGCGGCACGCTGGTGTCGCGCGACATGCTGCGCGCCCTGCGTATCGACGGCAGCAAGGTGAGCTTTGTGATCGAGGCGCCCAGCCCCGAGATCGCCAAACTGATGGAGCCTTTGCGCAAAGCCGCCGAGGCCGCGGTGCTGTCTCTGGACGGCGTCGAAACTGTCTCTGCCGCGCTCACCGCCCATGCCGCTCAGAAGCCCGCGCCCAGCCTCAAGGTCGGCGGCCATCCGAAGCCGCAGGCCGGGCCGTTGAAACCCGCAGGCGTCAAACGCATCCTGGCGATTGCCTCCGGCAAGGGCGGGGTGGGGAAATCCACCGTCTCCTCGAACCTCGCCGTGGCGCTGGCCAGGCAGGGGCGCAAGGTCGGGTTGCTGGACGCGGATATCTACGGCCCCTCCCAGCCCCGCATGATGGGGGCCACCGGCCGCCCCGCCAGTCCTGACGGCAAGATCATCGAACCGCTGCACGCCCATGGCGTCACTCTTATGTCGATCGGCTTTATGCTGGAAGAGGGTAAGGCTGTGGTCTGGCGCGGCCCAATGCTGATGGGGGCGCTGCAGCAGATGCTGGGGCAGGTGAACTGGGGCGAGCTGGACGTGCTGATTGTCGACCTGCCGCCCGGCACCGGCGATGTGCAGCTGACGCTTTGCACCAAGGCGGAACTGACCGGCGCCATCGTGGTCTCCACCCCGCAGGACGTGGCGCTGCTGGATGCGCGCAAGGCGATGGACATGTTCAAGACGCTGAAAACCCCGGTGCTGGGGTTGATCGAAAACATGTCCTTCTTCACCTGCCCAGATTGCGGCGGTGAGCATCACATCTTTGGCCGTGGCGGTGTCGCGGCAGAGGCCGAGACGCTGGGCCTGCCGCTGTTGGGCGCGCTGCCGATTGATCTGGAAACCCGGTTGGCCGGCGACAGCGGCACGCCCATCGCGGTGGGCGAGGGGCCAATGGCGCAGGCCTATGCCCGGATTGCCGAAGGTCTGATCGGCGGCGGCATGGCCTAACTCCGCAGGGCTCAGCTCTCTCTATATTTAGTGTCCCGGGTGGCCCGCCTCATTGGCGGGCCATTTGCTGTTTGCTCCCTTTGATTGGGCGCAGATGGGATTTCCCGCCCGGTTTGGGAACCTGCGAGACCGCGGCCCTCGCATGGGGCGGCATGGGACCGGCGCGATTGAATGGGATAGCTGGGAATTCACGGCACTGGCGGGAATTCACGGGCACCATGGGAAATTATGGCCCGGTTTGCCCCGCTTTCCGCTTGAAGGCCCGAATCACTCGGTGTTGAACCGCTGATACCGGGGTTTCCCGGCGGTTCTGTTGCGGGAGAGTGCGAACGTAAGGGGAATATCCAAAGCTGCTGCGCGCTTTCTTGTGGAATCGCGGGAAACTATGGGAAAAAAATTGCAGGCGCAACTCGTCTCTATATTTGGTGTTGATGGTGGGATTAGGCACAAGAAATTCGATTTTATGCCTAAATCTTGCCGCGAATCTCTTTTGAAACTCAGTTGTTCTGTCAAGCCTTCAGCGCTTTGCTACAGAAAACAGTTGCAGGGCCATCAATTCCCATAGTATCCCTAATACATCGAATGAGACGAGGGACGGGGCGCCAAACGACCCCAAGCCAAACTAAAAGAGCAGGTTTCATACAGGCCTTCGCTTTCAT
>NZ_LUKH01000739.1:0-1759 GCF_001593695.1 Leisingera sp. F5
GGCCGCTTTGGAACAGCGGATCCGAGAAATTTGCCAGACCCGTGTGCGCTTCGGCTATCGGCGCGTGCATGTGCTTCTGCGCCGTGAGGGGTGGGAAATAAATGCGAAGAAGATTTATCGCATTTACAGGAAGATGGGCATGCAATTGCGGAACAAGACGCCCAAGCGGCGGGTGAAGGCCAAGCTGCGAGACGACCGGGCCGAGGCCGTACCCGCTGTCGTTCCGGGACGTGCGGGACATGCTGGCCGAGCGTGGCGTTACTGTCGATGCTTCGACGATCCATCGCTGGGTGCGAAAGTTCAGACCCGAGATTCAGAAGCGGGCCCAAGCCCGGCATCGCTCCTCGCGCGGGCCGCAGTGGCATGCTGATGAGACCTACATTCGCGTTGGCGGACGCTGGCGCTACCTGTGGAGGGCCGTGGACCAGTTCGACCAGCTGATCGACTTCCGCCCGACGGCGCGGCGGGATGCTAAGGCAGCAGGGGCGTTTCTGCGCCAGGCGCGAGACACTGTGCGGCAGTATCAGCCGCTTACGATCATCACCGACAGGGCGCACAGCTATGCCAAGGTGATCGGCGGGATCAACGACCGCCTCGGGCCAGTAGATATGATCCGGCACATTGACCCAAGTATTTAAACAATCGGATCGAGAGCGATCATGCTGTACTGAAGCAGCGATTGCGGCCCATGCGCGGTTTCCAGACGCTGGCCGGAGCGAAGGCCGCGCTCGCCGGCATCGCAACTTTCCGCGCCATTCGAAAAGGCCAATTCGAAAACTGTGAGACCGGCGTGATCAACGAGATCGTCTTTGTCGCAATCCGAACCGCATCAGCCCTTCTGGAAGTCACGTTTCGGTGTGAGCTTGATTATCGCGCTGGCAATCGCGGCCCTGCTCTTGGGCTTTGAACATCGCGTTCACATCTTTGCTGGAAACGGTTTTCTGGTGCTGTTGCTCTTGGGCTGCGGCGTCATGCACCTGTTCATGCATGGCGGTCACGGAGGCGATGACAAGTCATGACCGATGCATCCGCCTATGGGCTTTGGGTTTTTGCCCTTCTAAACGCGGCCATTTTCATCATGTTCGCCTTCAGCTTCTTTAAACCGCAGACGCCATGGGATTGGCGGAGCTTCGGAGCCTTCAGCCCGTTTCTCGTGGCGCGTTTCTCGGAAATGTATGGCTTTCCGCTCACCATCTATCTGCTGTCTGGCTGGCTGCAGACGACATATCCTGGCGTCGACTGGTTTTCGCATGATGCAGGTCACCTGCCGGAAATGCTGTTCGGCTGGCAGGCCAACCCGCATTTCGGCCCTTTCCATATGATCAGTTTCGTACTGATCGGGCTGGGCTTCTGGATGATCTCCGCCGCATGGAGGGTGCTCTATCAGGCTCAACGCAGCGGGACACTAGCGACCAGCGGTCCCTACGCGAAAGTTCGCCATCCGCAATATGTGGGCTTCGTTCTGGTCCTGACGGGCTTTCTCTTTCAATGGCCCACCCTGCTGACTCTCGCGATGTATCCGGTGTTGATCTGGATGTATGTGCGGCTGGCCCGCGCGGAAGAACGGGAAACCCGGGCCACGTTCGACACCTATGCAGCCCGCGTTCCCACCTTTTTTCCGCACTTCGCGCAGTCGCGCGGTAAGCGTTGCCCCCGCCTCACGCGGGATCAGCTTGACGGTGGGAAGTTCCAGGGCAGGAGCTCGTCGAGCCGGCTGGCAGGGTGACCTGCAGCGATGGCTTCGAGGGTATCCTTGAGG
>NZ_LUKH01000740.1:0-1758 GCF_001593695.1 Leisingera sp. F5
GGCGGTAAGGCCGCAGACCACCGAAGGCACGCCCGCATATCGATAGAGCCGCGCATCAGAGGCACCGACGCGCATGGTCACGGCAGGTTCCTCACCCAGTACGGCGGCGCAATTGGCTCTGACGGTTTCGATCACCAGATGATCCGGCGCGGTCCAACTGGGCTCATAGCGGCGGGTTATCTCCAGCTTGACACCTTTGATCTCGTCGCAAATCCTTTGCAGCTTCGCCTCAGCGCGTGCGACAGACACACCAACCGGCAGGCGCAGGTCGCAGGTGAACTCGGCATGATCCGCTACCAGGTTCGATAGCCGCCCGCCGCTGATTGTGCCAAAGGTGATCGTGGCAGCCTTCAACACCCGGGTTTCGCCTTCACCCGAAAGCGCCTCTGATTTCTCGGACCAGCGGTCGATCAGTGGGAGCACGTTGCTTCCTTCGCTATCAGCGGGCAGCTCGCGGATGTATTTGAACGCCTCCATCACGCCGGTCAGCTTTTCAATGGCGCTGTCGCCCTTGTGGACATGAGCAGCATGGGTCGACCGCCCTTTGGCGGTGACTCTGGCCCAGATCATCCCCTTTTCCCCGAAGCGCAGCACGTGGGGAGAGCCGACATCACCGCTGATCATGGCGTCGCCGCGCGCGTGGGGCACGGTGTCGAGCAGAAACTTGGTACCCAAAACACCCATGGTTTCCTCATCCCCGGCAAAGGTGCAGACCAGTTCTCCCGGGAAATCCGCACCGGTTTCTGCCAGGCATTTCAGCGCCATGAGGCTGGCAGCGATACCCCCTTTCATGTCCGAAATGCCCATGCCATAGGCCTTGTCACCAACCACTTCTCCCTCGGGAGAGCGGGTCCATGCGCTGAGGTCCCCAGCAGGGAAGGTGTCCATATGCCCGTTGAACACCAGCCGCTTGCCGGAGCGGTTGCCCCGCAGCCGCAGCACCAGGTTGTGGATCGGCTCCTCTGAAATGTGCCGTTCTATCTGCACCCCAGGGATCTGTGACGCGATGGCCGTAATCTGGTCCGCCATGGCGCGCACGTCGCCTTCGGGTTGGGGGCTTTTGATCCGCACCAGGCGCAGGGTGAGGTCCAGGACCTCCTCCCTATGTTTCTCGAGCCAGAACCAGATCCTGTTGCGCAGGTTCGCTTCGGTCAGTTGTACGGCCATGGTCACACTTCCACTGGTTTGGGATTGTTGGTTTTCATCCTGCGCCGCTGCATCAGAACAACGCCCGCATAAGACAGGAGACCGAAGATATAGATGATCTCCTTGGGCGGGCGGCCCGACTGCTCCAGCCCGACGGCTGTCACATAGTCACCCCAGGTGATGCCGATCTGTTCGGCAGGTGCGTTAAAGGCAACATCGGCAACACTGGCACGCCCATCCGGTCCGGAGGCGAGGTTCAGGCCGATCGCCGATGCCACATTCTCCGCTGCCTGCGGGGCGGTGACGGTAAAGAGTTTGTAACGATCGCCGTATTCGGTCTCGTGTGTCACATAGACACGGATCTTCTGGCCTGCCTCGATGGGCATTGTTCCGTTTACAACACTCTCAAGCGGCGCATCCGCAAAGGCCGGGCTGAAACGGTCCAGCACGAAATCTGGGCGGAACAGGCTAACCACGACAAAGACCAGCAGCACCGCCTCCACCAGTTTGAGGCGTACGAACATCCACTGCAGCGTCAAAGACGAGAAGGCGAAGATCGCAATCAACGACACGATAAAGACCAGAATGGCGTGCCAAACGCTGTCGACTCCG
>NZ_LUKH01000741.1:0-1757 GCF_001593695.1 Leisingera sp. F5
TCTTCATGCAGGAGTATTTCCGCCATGCAACGCGGGTCGGCGACCTGACCCGGATCTTCCTGACCAAACTGGAGGCCAGCCAGCAAAAAGGCGCGCCGCTGCTGGAGCGCATCTTCCGTCGGCGCCCGCGGATCAAACCCGGCTACAAGGTGGTGCATAACCGGCTGGACATGCTGGATCCCGAAGCCTTTCTGGCCGACCGGGTGAACCTGCTGCGGATTTTCGAGGAAGCCCTGCGCACCGGCATGCTGATCCATCCGGATGCCATGCGGCTGGTCACCGCCAATCTGCGTCTGATAGATGACGGCATGCGCAACGACAAGGAAGCCCGGCGCATCTTTCTGGACCTCTTGCTGAAACACGGCAATTCCGAACGGGCGCTGCGGCGGATGAACGAACTTGGCGTGCTGTCCGCCTTCCTGCCCGAATTCGAACCCATCGTGGCGATGATGCAGTTCAACATGTATCACTCCTACACGGTGGACGAACACACCATCCAAGTGATCGCCAACTTTGCTGCGATTGAACGCGGCGAGCTGGAGGACGAGTTGCCGTTGTCCTCCTCGATCCTGCGCAAGGGGCTGAACCGCAAGGTGCTAATGGTGGCGATGCTGCTGCATGACATCGGCAAGGGCCGGGTGCAGGACCATTCGATCCTGGGTGCGCAGATCGCCCGCAAGGTGGCGCCGCGGCTGGGATTGAAACCCTCCGAATGCGAGACCGTGGAATGGCTGGTGCGCTATCACCTGCTGATGTCGGACATGGCGCAGAAACGCGACATTGCCGACCCGCGCACGGTGCGCGATTTCGCCAAGGCGGTGCAAACGGTCAAACGGCTGGATCTGCTGCTGCTGCTGACCGTCTGTGACATCCGCGGCGTCGGCCCGAACACCTGGAACAATTGGAAAGCCGCCCTGCTGCGCGCGCTCTACGGCCAGACCCGCGCCGCATTGGAAGGCGGCATGGAGGCGCTGAACCGCGAGCACCGCGGCGCCTCGGCCAAAAAGGCCCTGCGCGAAGCGCTGCCGGATTGGTCCAAAGCCGAACTCAAAACCGAAACCGCCCGGCATTATCCGCCGTACTGGCACGGGTTGCACGTCACCGCGCATGTGGATTTCGCTGAGATGCTGCGCGACTACACCGCCAAAGGCGACGCGGGCGAGGTGATGATCCGGCTTTATCCGGACGTGGACCGCGACGCGACCCGCGCCTGTTTCGTGATGGAAGACCACCCCGGCATCTTTGCCCGCATCGCCGGCGCGCTGGCGCTGGTCGGCGCCAATGTGGTGGACGCGCGCTCCTACACCACCAAGGACGGTTACGTGACCGACGCCTTCTGGATCCAGGACAGCGAAGGCCATCCTTTCGATCCGATCCGCCTGCACCGGCTCAAGCAGATGATCGAAAAGACCCTCAAAGGCGAAGTGATCACCCGCGACGCGCTGAAATCCCGCGACAAGATCAAGAAACGCGAGCGCGCCTTCAAGGTGCCGACCCATATCACCTTCGATAACGACGGCTCGGAAATCTACACCATCATCGAGGTCGACACCCGCGACCGTCCCGGCCTGCTCTATGATCTGGCCCGGGCACTGGCAGCCGCCAATGTCTATATCGCCAACGCGGTGATCGCGACCTATGGCGAACAGGTGGTCGATGCCTTTTATGTCAAAGACATGTTCGGCCTGAAATACTATGCAGAGTCCAAACAGCGGACGCTGGAAAAGAAACTGCGCGAGGCAATTGCTGCTGGCGCA
>NZ_LUKH01000742.1:0-1757 GCF_001593695.1 Leisingera sp. F5
ACCTGGGATCAATCAATGCGGACATGGTCTATGCCTTGCCGCATCTGCCGGTGGCGGGGGAAACCCTTGCCGCCCGACGTCTTGACCGCTTTCTAGGCGGGAAAGGCGCCAACATGTCCGTTGCCGCCGTCCGCGCTGGCAGCGAGGTTAATCACATCGGCGCTGTTGGACCTGACGGGGCTTGGGCAGTTGAGCGGTTGAAGGATTATGGCACTGGAATTCGAGACATTGCCCAGGTGGACATCCCAACCGGCCACGCCATCATTGCGGTGGAGCCGGAGGGGGAAAACCAGATCATCCTGTTTCTCGGCGCCAACCGTGCGCTGACTCAGGACCAGTTGGACCAAGCGCTTTCGCAGGCTAATGCAGGCGACATTCTGGTGATGCAGAATGAAACCAATATGCAGGCCGAAGCCGCCCGTGCGGGCCGCGATCACGGGATGCGGGTCTGCTACGCCGCCGCCCCCTTTGACGCCGACGCAGTCCAAGCGGTTCTTCCGTTTCTTGACTTCTTGATCCTGAACGAGGTTGAAGCCGGACAGCTGAAGGAGGCGTCTGGCAAGTCGCCCGATGAGCTTGGCATCAAAGACGTGATTATCACTCTTGGTGCTAAAGGGGCCCGGCATATCGACGGCGAAACCGGTGCGGTTCTGAATGTTCCGGCTCTTCCGGTTACGCCTGTAGATACCACAGGGGCAGGAGACACTTTCACCGGATATGTCCTTTCGGGTCTGGACCAAGGTTTGCCGTTGTCAGAGGCAATGCCGCTGGCCGCGAAAGCTGCGGCGCTGATGGTCGCACGCCATGGCACAGCGGACGTGATTCCAGAACTGAAAGAAGTGCAGGCGGCTCGCTTTTGACCTGAGGCAGCCTGCTTCTTTTGGGTTGAAAATACTTTGGGAGAATTGGCCGTCAGGCTAAGGGGCAGCGCCCCGCTTCAATGCCCGTTTGCAAAGGGCGCCGCGTCCCCCCATAGCTGCGCTACTCGTTCATCGCGCCCGCAAGCCTGGCGGTATCGTTTATAAGCCGTAGCTTGCCGCTTGGGGCCAAATCGGGTGAATACCAAGTTGTTCCCCTTGTAGTAGTCCTGGTGATATTCTTCGGCTTTATAAAAAACCTTTGCTGTTAGGACCGGGGTCACAATCCTTTGTCCCAGGGCGTCTTGAGCCTCGGCTTTCACTTCCATAGCCAGTGCCTTTTCTTCTTCGTTAGAGACAAAAACCGCTGTGCGGTAGCTCTCGCCGCGGTCGCAGAACTGGCCGCCCGGGTCTGTCGGATCAACCGAGCGGAAGAAAAGTTCCAACAAGTGTTCGCGTGAGACTTTTGCCGGATCAAAGGAAATCTGTACTGCTTCGTAATGGCCGCTGCCGCCGCGGCTGACGTCCTTGTAAGTCGGGTTTTCTGTTTTGCCGCCAGTATAGCCCGACACGGCTTCAGTCACCCCGGGCACGCTTTCAAAATCGCTTTCCACACACCAGAAGCATCCACCGGCCACAGTCAGGACTTCAGTTGATTGCGCCTGCACAGGATTGGCATGTGCAATCGTGCCGATCGCAATAAGCCCTATCAAAGTAAAAGGTCTCAGATTCTCCAGAAAACGCATCTTGGGCCTCCCTTCTGCTTTGCTGTCACCCTGCCGGCTGATGCCCAGCCCCTCAACCCGGCAGCGGCGGATTTCACGGACAGGTGACAGCAAGTTACTGCTTGGAAATTGGATCCAATATTACTAACGTGCCGGCAAAGGAGGATCCCATGAC
>NZ_LUKH01000743.1:0-1752 GCF_001593695.1 Leisingera sp. F5
GGAGGCGACAGCCGACATCGACCTGCCGCATCTGCCGATGCCGCAGCTGCCGGAGATTGACGGCACCCACAACGTGGTGATCACCGGCGTCGGCGGCACTGGCGTTGTGACCATCGGCGCAGTGCTGGCGCAAGCCGCACAGATCGACGGCAAAGGCGCCGGGCTGATGGAAATGGCCGGCCTCAAGACCATGAAAGATACGATTGAGGTCACTTCGGTTGTGGACGCCAGCCCAGACCGGATGCAGCTGGTCACACCGGAATTCGACATGCCGGCCGACGGGTTGAACATCCGCCTGGACGACGACCGCTTCCGCCAAGAAGACCGGATCATCGACTACAAGCGCTTTGCGGCAGAGGCGTTCAGCCACGCCAACAAGATGGACAAGCGCATGTGGGGCAAGCCCGGCGCCAAGATCGGGTTTGTTGCTGCGGGCAAGAACTGGCTTGATCTAGTGCATGCGCTGAAGCTGTTGAACATCGACGAAAACATGGCCGAACGGCTGGGACTGACCACCTATAAGGTGGGCCAGACGTTCCCTATGGACATGAAAGGCTTCCACGACTGGGCCGAAGGGCTGGACCTGATCGTTGTGGTTGAGGAAAAGCGCAAGCTGATCGAGATCCAAATCAAGGAAGCGATCTTTGATGACCGCCAGGGCCGCCGGGTTTACGGCTGGTACAAGGGCGGCGCCGGCAGCATGCACCGCGAGGAGCTGTTCCCGACCCGTTATGCGCTGGATCCGATCATGATTGCCGAGAAACTGGGCGGCATCCTGATCGAAGAGGGCCGCGAAACCGAGGCCATCCGCGCCGGCCTTGAAGGCCTGGCAGAGGCGCGCCGCGCCGACAACGCCGAGGAAATCGCCACCCGGCTGCCCTACTTCTGTTCCGGCTGCCCGCACAATTCCTCAACCCGCCTGCCGGAAGGGTCTCGCGCCTATGCCGGCATCGGCTGCCACTTCATGGTGCAGTGGATGGACCGCGAAACCACCGGTTTCACCCACATGGGCGGCGAAGGCGTAAACTGGGTGGGCGAGGCGCCGTTCTCCAACCGTAAGCATGTGTTCCAGAACCTTGGCGACGGCACTTATAACCACTCCGGCGTGCAGGCGATCCGTGCCGCGCTCGCCGAAGGCACCAACATTACCTACAAGATCCTCTATAATGACGCGGTGGCGATGACCGGCGGCCAGCAGGCCGAGGGCGGCCTTACCGCACAGCAGATCGCACATGAGCTGACCGCGATGGGGGTCAAGACCATGGCCGTGGTCTATGACGAGAAAGAGGACGTGGATGCCGCCCTGTTCCCGGCGGGCATGCGGATGCATGAACGCGCCGAGATGATGAAAATCCAGCGTGAGTTTGAAGAGGTGGAGGGCGTCTCAGCCATTATCTACATCCAGACTTGTGCGGCCGAGAAACGCCGCCGGCGCAAGAAGGGCCAGTTCCCGGATCCGGACCAGCGGGTGTTCATCAACACCGACGTCTGCGAGGGCTGCGGCGATTGCGGGGTGCAGTCCAACTGCGTCTCCATTGTGCCGAAGGACACCGAACTGGGCCGCAAACGCGCGATTGACCAGTCGTCGTGCAACAAGGATTTCTCCTGTGTAAACGGTTTCTGCCCGTCCTTTGTGACAGTGGAAGGCGCCAAGATCCGCAAGGAGGCGACAGCCGACATCGACCTGCCGCATCTGCCGATGCCGCAGCTGCCGGAGATTGACGGCACCCACAACGTGGTGATCACCGGCGT
>NZ_LUKH01000744.1:0-1751 GCF_001593695.1 Leisingera sp. F5
CTGGACCCTCGAAGCCTTTGAAAAGGCGGGCGTGGACCTCACCGTGCTTGTCCTTTCTGCTGCTGATCAGGAAGCCTGGGAAGAATTCTCCGGCAAACCCGACCTGATCCTGGCCGAAGGCGGTGCTGAGCGTGCAGCCTCCGTCATGAACGGCTTGCAAGCGCTGAAGCCGCATTATGTGGACAAGGTACTGATCCATGATGCCGCCCGACCCTGCGTCGGCACCGACCTGATCCACAACATTATCAACGCCTTGGACGAGACATCTGCTGCAGCTCCTGCACTTGCCGTTACGGATGCTTTGTGGACTGGAACAGACGGCACTGTCACAGGAACTCAGGACCGCAACGGACTGTTTGCGGCGCAAACCCCGCAAGGCTTTCGCTATGACGCCATCCTTGCCGCCCATAAGGCCCATCCTGGCGGCGCCGCGGATGACGTGGAGGTGGCGCGCGCCGCAGGACTTGACGTCCGCATCATTCCGGGCGAGCCGGACAATATCAAAATCACCCGCCCCGAGGATTTCACCCGGGCGGGCCGCATTCTGGGAGCTGACATGGACATCAGGCTTGGCAATGGCTACGACGTGCACCGCTTCGGCCCCGGTGACAGCGTGATCCTTTGCGGGGTGGAAATCCCGCATGAGAAAACCCTGCAGGGCCACTCCGACGCCGATGTCGGCATGCACGCGGTGACCGACGCCATCTATGGCGCCCTGGCGCGCGGCGACATCGGCCAGCATTTCCCGCCCTCAGACCCGCAGTGGAAAGGCGCCGCCAGCGAGATCTTCCTGCGCCACGCCGCCAACCTGGCGCGCGAGATGGGGTTCACCCTGTCGAATGTCGATTGCACCCTCGTTTGTGAATACCCCAAGGTCGGCCCTCACGCTGCAAAGATGCGCAAAGTGATGGCCGAAATCCTGGGCATCGATGCGGACCGTGTCTCGATCAAGGCGACCACCTCCGAACGCCTCGGCTTCACCGGCCGCGGCGAGGGCATCGCGGCACTGGCAACTGCCGCCCTGGTGAAGGCATGACCCCGGCGCAAGCAATCGGCACCGTCTGCGGCGTTGGCTATCTGCGCCCCGCCCCCGGCACCTGGGGCTCGCTGGCCGCGCTGCCGCTGGCCTACGGGCTGCACCAGCTGGGCGGCTTCCCTCTGCTGGCGTTGGCAACGCTGGCCAGCATTCCCGCCGGTATCTGGGCCACCAAGGTAATGACCGCGGGCAGCGCTGACCACGACCCGTCGGAAATCGTGGTGGATGAGGTCGCAGGCCAGTGGATCGCGCTTTGGGCCATCTCCTATCCGGCCTGGGCGCATGGCATTCCTATCACCGCACTTTGGCCCGGCTGGATCAGCGCGTTCCTGCTGTTCCGCCTGTTCGACATCTGGAAACCGGGCCCTGTCGGCTGGGCAGATCGCCAGGAAGGCCCGTTTGGTGTTATGATGGATGATGTCATCGCCGGCATCATGGCCGCCATCGGCGTTGCCCTGCTGGCCGGCTTCTCGCACGGGGTACTGGGATTATGAGTGTGGATGTGGCAAAGCTGATCACCCAGGCAAAGGTGGCAGGTCTCACCATTGCCACCGCCGAAAGCTGCACCGGCGGCATGATTGCGGCGGCGCTGACAGATATTCCCGGCTCCTCCGCCGTGGTCGACCGCGGCTTTGTCACCTACTCCAACGACGCCAAGATGCAGATGCTGGGCGTAAAGACGGAGACTCTGGACGCCAAAGGGGCGGTCAGCGAG
>NZ_LUKH01000745.1:0-1751 GCF_001593695.1 Leisingera sp. F5
GAAGAGTGGGAACAGCCCACAGGCCTCAAGATCCAGCGTGTCCGCACTCCGCTGGGGGTGATCGGGGTGATCTATGAAAGCCGCCCGAATGTGACCGCGGATGCCGGCGCGCTGTGCCTGAAGTCTGGCAATGCCGTCATTCTGCGCGGCGGCTCGGAGAGTTTTCATTCCAGCCAGGCGATCCATGCCTGCCTGGCCGAAGGCCTGAAATCCGCCGGCCTGCCGGAACACGCCGTGCAACTGGTGCCGACCCGCGACCGGGCCGCAGTGCAGCAGCTGCTGACCATGACAGACTATGTCGACGTCATTGTGCCCCGCGGCGGCAAGGGCCTGGTGGGTCTGGTCCAGCGCGAGGCGCGGGTGCCGGTCTTTGCCCATCTCGAGGGCATCGTGCATATCTACCTCGACAAAGCCGCCGATCCGCAAAAAGCCTTGGATGTGGTGCTGAATGCCAAGACCCGCCGCACCGGGATCTGCGGCGCCGCGGAATGCCTATTGATCCACCAAGATATCGCGCAAACCCTGGGCAAGGCCGTTCTGGACAGCCTGTCTGCTGCCGGCGTGGAAATTCGCGCCGAAGCGGGCTTGCCGGGGCCTGAGGGTATGGCAACCGCCACCGCTGAGGACTGGGGCAAAGAGTATCTGGATACCATCATCGCAGCCAAACAGGTTGCCAGCATTGACGAAGCAATCCAGCACATCCGCACCCATCATTCCCAGCACACCGATTGCATCATCACCGAGGATGAAGCTGCGGTTCAGAAATTCTTTGCTGAACTCGACAGCGCGATCCTGATGCACAATGCCTCCACCCAGTTTGCCGACGGCGGAGAATTTGGCATGGGTGCGGAAATCGGCATTGCCACCGGTAAAATGCATGCGCGCGGTCCCGTCGGCGCCACCCAGCTGACCAGCTTCAAATACCTGGTCCGCGGCGACGGTGCCACCCGGGCTTAAGCGATAAAAAACGCAAAACGCCGGGAAAATGTCCCGGCGTTTCTTTGCATAAAATGCTGATGATCAGAACTGCAGCGTGATCTTTTCCAGGTTTTGCTCCAGCCGGACGGTGCGGTCTGCTTCTCTGGCGGCCCCGGGGAGCAGAGCGAATTGCACCAGCGCCGGTGTGATCTCAGCATTTGAATTGCCACCGCTTACCCGCGCCCACAGCTCGTCATCCACGTTCAGTTTGCGGCCTTCGCCCATCACTGTCCATTTCCCGTCGGCACAGAAAATCTTGACCATTCCGCCATAGGGCAGGGCGGATTCCAGGCACAGCGCCGCCAGCAGGGTCAGGCGTGCCTCGCTGCGGGTGCAGCCTTCCAGCGGCGACCATTGGTATTTGATGCGTCCGCCCTTGCTGATGTCTTCCAGCACTGAAACCACTTCGGCCCGGCCCATCTGCTGGTCGCCGGCTGCGCCAAAGGCAATACGGAAAAAACGGATGCGGGCGTTGGCATTGGCCACGCTGTCAGAGATCAGTTCCAGCTCGGGGCCGGACATGCTGCCAGCCATTCCAAGCAATTCCAAGCCGTTGTTGATGGCACCGACAGGGCTGATCAAATCATGGCAGATCCGGGACCCTACCAATGCAGCCAGATTGGCGTTATCTACACCCATAACTTATACTTCCTCCGAACTGGGCCACCCGCCAATGAATGACCTCAACGCAATTTTAGCCCCCGGCATGTTCGTCCGGCACCCGGATCACCCTGAATGGGGTGTAGGGCAGGTGCAATCGAACGCGGGCGGCA
>NZ_LUKH01000746.1:0-1749 GCF_001593695.1 Leisingera sp. F5
GAAATGGTCCGATTGAGCTGACGGCGTTTAGGACGGCCTGGCTCAATCGGACCATTTCATTTGATGACGGACATGATATCAAGCAGTTGGCAGCACTGATCGGCATCCGCGGCCTGATAGCCGCAATCCCAATCCGATCCGGCTGATCAAAATACATTCTAATGTCAGCGCCGACCAACCAGACAAAACTGCCGTCCCGCCGACCCCAGCGTCAAATTTCCACACAGCTTCGGCCCGCACTTGCCGTTGATCACGGCCTTCCACCGTTTCGGCTTGAAAGCCGACGCGGCGGCCCCATGGACCCTGTAACCCGCGAACTCAGACCTTGCGGATGTGATACCGCTTGATCTTGCGGTAAAGCGTTGGCCGCGAGATCCCCAGAACCTGGGCCACTCTGGTCAGGTTGCCGTTCTCCGCGCTGATCGCCCGGCGGATGGCGCTGGCCTCGATGCTTTCCAAGTCGCCGGAATGGCCGCCGAGGATATGCTCCAGTGAATTCTCGGCGCCATCGTCGAAATCGTCCTGAATCTCCGGCGGCAAATCCCGTTCAGTCACGAAACTGTCCGGCTTGATGAGAAAAAAGCGCTGAACGACATTGCGCAGCTCCCGGACGTTGCCCGGCCACTGGTACTTCAGCATCAATTCCATCGCCCGGCTGGCAAAGGTCATCGGTGTGCGCCCGGTTTCTTCGGCGTATTTTTGCGAAAAATGGTCGAGCAAGGCGACGATGTCGTTGCCGCGTTCTCGCAAGGGGGGCACCTCGATGGTCATCACCCCGATGCGGTAGAACAGGTCGCGGCGGAAATTGCCCTTTTCGATCTCCTGGCGCAGGTCGCGGTTGGTCATCGTCACCAGCCGGACATCGACCGGGCGCCGCTTGTTGTCACCTACCCGGTAGATCGCCCGCTGTTCAAGCGCCCTGAGCAGGTAGGGCTGTAATTCGATCGGCATGTCGCCGATTTCATCGAGGCAGAGCACACCGTTGTTGGCCTGTTCGAACTTCCCGGCGCGCCCGCCCCGGACGGCGCCGGTAAAGGCGCCTTCCGAATAGCCGAACAGTTCCGCGCCGATCAGATCGCTGGAAATCGCCGCGCAGTTGACCGGCACGTAGGGAGCCTTGGTATCCGGCATCCGGCTGTGGATCAGGCGCGCGAACAATTCCTTGCCGACTCCGGTTTCACCGTGGATCAGCACCGGGACATTGGCCAGCGCCGCGCGTTCGGCCAGGCCGATGGCATCGACCATCTTCGGCGACGATCCAATGATCTGGATCTCGCCCTCCGCCACATTGACCCGCGGCTTGATGGTGCAGGTTACTCCCGCCTGCCGCATCTTGCCCTTGTCCTTGAGAAACAGGGCGGCGCCGCGAAAAACGCCTTCCAGCTTGAGCCGTTCGATGCCTTCCGCCTCGACGTTGAGCGGCAAGAGCTTGGGAATATCCTGATCCGACAGGCCTTCAAGTTTCGGCAACAGCTTGTGGCCGAACGACAATTCCTTGTTCCGGCGCAGCGGGTCGTCGTCCAGCCCGCGGCGGAACAGCACGCGGCCCGATTGATCGACCAGCACCACACTGTCATGCACGCGGCTGTAATCCGACATCAGGAAAGCTTCCAGCAATTGCGTGCGTTCGACCTGTTTCTGTTCCGCCAGCGCAATCTCGATCTCGCGCGCCGCCGCCAGGACCAGTGCCACATTGTGCTGGCGGAAAATCTGCGGCGGACCGGACAGATCGAAGGCCTCGGCTAGCCC
>NZ_LUKH01000747.1:0-1742 GCF_001593695.1 Leisingera sp. F5
AAATACTTAACGCCTTTTTCTTTTGCGAAAGCAGCCAGATCTGTCGTCATGGTCCCACTCCCTTTCCCTGTTGAACGTGTTTTGAAAAAGGCGCGGCCATTGCCTGGCCGCACCTGCCAATCATCAGAACCCTGCTTTGCCAGGATACCAGTCGGTACCGGCCAGAGGCACACGCGCCATGGCGGCGGCCTCCATTGTCAGGGCGCACAGATCCTCAGGCTCGAGGTTGTGCAAATGGTTGTGGCCGCAAGCGCGCGCAATGGTTTGCGCTTCCAGCGTCATTACCTTGAGATAATTGCGCAGGCGGCGGCCGGCTTCAACCGGATCGACGCGCTTCATCAGCTCGGGATCCTGGGTGGTGATACCCGCCGGGTCCATACCTTCGTGCCAGTCGTCATAGGCGCCGGTGGTGGTGCCCAGCTTCTGGTACTCGCTCTCCCATTTCGGATCGTTGTCGCCCAGCGCGATCAGCGCTGCGGTGCCGATGGCCACCGCGTCAGCGCCCAGCGCCATTGCCTTGGCCACATCTGCGCCAGTGCGGATGCCGCCGGAGACGACCAGCTGCACTTCGCGGTGCACGCCCAGATCCTGCAGCGCCTGCACGGCGGGTCGGATACAGGCCAGTGTCGGCAGACCGACATGTTCGATGAATACGTCCTGGGTTGCGGCGGTGCCGCCCTGCATGCCGTCCAAAACCACAACGTCAGCCCCGGCCTTTACCGCCAGCGCGGTGTCGTAATAGGGGCGGGTGCCGCCGACCTTGATGTAAATCGGCACCTGCCAATCGGTGATCTCGCGCAGTTCCAGGATCTTGATTTCCAGGTCATCCGGGCCGGTCCAGTCCGGGTGGCGGCAGGCGGAACGCTGGTCGATGCCTTTCGGCAGGGTCCGCATTTCCGCAACCCGGTCCGAAATTTTCTGGCCCAACAGCATGCCGCCGCCGCCGGGCTTGGCGCCCTGGCCGACCACAACTTCAATCGCATCCGCTTTGCGCAGATCGTCCGGGTTCATGCCGTAGCGCGACGGCAGGTACTGGTAGACCAGCTTGCTGGAATGGCCGCGCTCTTCCGGGGTCATGCCGCCGTCACCAGTGGTGGTCGAGGTCCCGGCAGCGGACGCACCGCGGCCAAGAGCCTCCTTGGCCGGACCGGACAGCGCGCCAAAGCTCATGCCTGCGATGGTAACCGGAATATCCAGCTCAATCGGTTTTTTGGCAAAGCGGGTGCCAAGGGTCACCTTGGTCTCGCATTTCTCGCGGTAGCCCTCCAGCGGGTAGCGCGAGATCGAGGCGCCAAGGAACAGCAGATCATCGAAATGCGGCACCTTGCGCTTGGCGCCACCGCCGCGGATGTCATAAATTCCGGTAGCTGCCGCGCGGCGGATTTCCGCGTTGATCGGATTGGAGAAAGTCGCCGACTGGATCGGGACCGTACGGGGGATGTTATTGCTATCCATATCTTTTTGATCCCTGTCCTTAGTACGCTTGCGCGTTATCGACATCGAAGTTGTAGAGCTGACGGGCGGAGCCGTAGCGCTTGAACTCCTCCGGCTTGGCGTCTGCGCCGGCGCGGGCCAGCAGATCCTTCAGGATCTCTATGTGCTCCGGCCGCATCTCCTTTTCGATGCAGTCGGCGCCCAGGCTCTTGACCGAACCGCGCACAAAAAACCGCGCCTCGTAGCAGCTGTCGCCCAGCGCATCACCGGCGTCACCGAGCACCACCAGATTACCGGACTGCCCCATG
>NZ_LUKH01000748.1:0-1741 GCF_001593695.1 Leisingera sp. F5
GCGGTCTACCGCCACGCCGACGTGGCAGAGCTGCGCGACACCACCGAGGAAGACCCGAAAGAGCTGGAAGCCTCCAAGTACGACCTGAACTACATTGCGCTCGACGGTGAGATCGGCTGCATGGTGAACGGCGCCGGTCTGGCGATGGCGACCATGGACATCATCAAGCTGTACGGCGCTGAGCCTGCCAACTTCCTCGACGTGGGCGGCGGCGCCACCAAAGAGAAGGTGACCGAGGCCTTCAAGATCATCACCTCGGACCCGCAGGTCAAAGGGATTCTGGTCAACATCTTCGGCGGCATCATGCGCTGCGACGTCATCGCCGAGGGCGTGGTTGCCGCGGTCAAGGAAGTCGGGCTGAAGGTGCCGCTGGTGGTCCGCCTGGAAGGCACCAACGTCGAGAAGGGCAAGGAGATCATCAACACCTCCGGCCTCGACGTGATCGCCGCCGACAACCTGAAAGACGGCGCCGAGAAGATCGTGAAAGCGGTTAAGGGCTGATAATGCTGCGTTTCGCTTTCCTGCTTTCTGCCGCTCTCGCAGCGACTTCGGCGAGTGCCGATCCGCAGCTGGGGCGGTACATGAAAATGCTCGACCAAGTCTGCATCCAAAATGCTCCCGAGTTTTCGGGAGAGAAGATCAAGGCAGCCTTCAAAAAGAGCGAAGGTCTTATGGGGCCGAACACTTCCGCTGTGCTCACTGGCACGCCAGGGAAAAACTGCCGGATCTATGTGAGAGGATCACGGCCTCCGGTTGCTTCTCGGGAAGCAACGAATGAAGAGCTGAAGACCCTTTATGCAAAGCTGGCGCAACGGCTGGGCGCAGAACTCGTTGTCCGCCGCCCCGGGACACCAAAAGAGCGCTACCGAGTAAAGTCCGGCCGCACCAGCTATTACATTCGAGTGAGCTTGGATCGTACAGGCTTTCTGCACCTGAGCGTAAATTGATCAGCGCGCGCAGGCTTGGCTTAGCAAAGGAATAGAATAATGGCAGTCCTCAGCGACAAGAGCACCAAGGCTACCTGTCACGCGTCAAGCGGGGTGCAAGGCACCTTCAATTCCGGTGCCATCATTTTCCGACGCTCTGAAATGGCCAATGCCGCTAAGTCTGGGTTGAATTGAGGTTTGATCCAGTGAAAGCCTCCGTCTATCTCATAGGCTTGCAGCAGGCCACCGGCCGGGCGGAGCTGATGCAGCGGGAGCTGGATCAGGCTGGGCTTTCGGCTCAGCGCGTCAATGCGGTGGACAGCACCAAGGTCAGCCGCGAGGAGATGCTCAAGCAATGCGCCTCCGAGGGCAACTGGGGCTATTTCCAGACCAAAGACATGGCCTGCACCCTCAGCCATGCCAAGGCCTGGGCGGCATTTCTGGAATCAAGCACCGATGTGGCGCTGATCCTGGAAGATGACGTCTTTCTGTCGCCCGACACCGGTGCCTGGCTGCAGGACCTGTCATGGTGGCCGCAAGACGCCGGCATCGTCAAGTTCGAACGCTGGCGGGCCAAGAAACTGCAGGTCGCCCTTGGCAAGGACGGCTTTACCCACATGGGCCGCGAGGTGCGCCAGATGCTGTCGCGCCACGCGGGCGGTGCGGCCTATGTGATCTCCCGCCGGGCGGCACAGCACCTGCTGGACAGCCGTCCGTTTGAAATCACGCTGGACAACCTCCTGTTCAACTTTGACGCCTCTCTGCCTGCGCGCGCCGTCAAAGTCTATCAGGTCCAGCCCGCATTGGCCGAACAG
>NZ_LUKH01000749.1:0-1739 GCF_001593695.1 Leisingera sp. F5
GGACTGTACGGCGCGCGATTGCGGCGGCTTCGGCTTCCGCTTCGGGATTGAGGTGGTGCCGTCGCCGGACATGATGGTGGATATCTCCAGTTATCACTTCCTGTCCGCAGCCAAAGGAACCGAGGCAGTCTCGCTCCTGGTGTCACGCGCAGGCGGCGCGGCTTTTATGCAAATGATCACAGTGCATCCACCTGGATCGGCTGCAACGGCAACAGCCGCGCCCGTGGTGGTGAAACCTGACGCTGAGAAGCCCGGCACGGTGCGACCGGTGGAACTGGCCAAAGTGCTGGAGGTGCGCGGCCACGCCGTTCTGACGGATCTGGTGTTTCAAAGCGGCTCCGCCCGGCTGCAGGACGGCTCCTATGCCAGCTTGCGCGAGCTGGCGGATTATCTCGCCGCCAACCCGCAGTACCGGCTGCTGCTGGTCGGCCATACTGACACGGTGGGCTCGCAGCAGCAGAACATCGGTATCTCCAAACGCCGCGCGCAATCAGTGAAGGACCGTTTGGTCGAGGGGCAAGGCGCAGATACGGCGCGGATCAAGGTCGCCGGCGCCGGTTTTTTGGCCCCGATAGCCAGCAATCTGACCCCGGAGGGGCGCGAAGCCAACCGGCGGGTGGAAGCGGTGCTGCTCGCCGAGTGAGGCCCTGCAATAGATGCGCGCCGGAAAACTCCCGCCCCCGCAGGTGCATTGGCTAAGCCAAGACCTCTTGACGGTGTTGGGCCAGGGTCAATCGTTGATTGATCCGGGGCGGGCGGGAGCCTTCCCGCTGTGTTTCGAGAGTGTTCGGCTCTAAAAAAGGCCCCCGCAAATGGTGCGGGGGCAGGTCTTCGAGGGATGTCTTGGTCCGGTTTTCCGTAGAACCGGTTCAGGTTTTCCATTCCGACGGGTCGCGGTCGGCAAAGGCCTGCACCAGAAAATCGATGAAAGCCCGCACTTTGGGCTGGGTGAATTTGCCTGGCGGGTAGACCGCATAGATACCCTGGGTTTCCACCGGCAGGCTGGGCATGACGTCTTCGACCAGCCCTTCTTCCAGCGCCTCCGAATACAGATAGCTGGGCAGGTAGGCGATGCCGAGACCGGAGATTGCAGCGTTCAGCAGCGATTGCCCGTCATTCACCGACAGCCAGCCCGATGTGCGCACCTGGCGTTTTTCTCCGGACGGCGCGGTGATCTTCCAGACGTTGCCGCTGGACTGGCTGGAATAATGCAGCAGCTTGTGGGTATTCAATTCGTCGATTTTCTGCGGACGGCCGTATTTCTCCAGATATGCAGGAGAGGCGATCATCCGTTTGGACGTCTCGGTCAGCTTGCGGGCGCGCAAGCTGCTGTCTTCCAGCTCGCCGATCCGAACCGCCATGTCGAACCCTTCGGAAATCAGCTCCACATAGCGGTTGTTCAGCACCATGTTGACGGTGATATCCGGAAAATCCTGCAGGAAATCCGACAGTACCGGAGACAGATGATTGACCCCGAAATCGGTGGCGACCGAAATCCTCAGCAGTCCCGAGGGGGCCGATTGCATCGAGGTGACCAGCGCATCCGCTTCGCCGGCGTCATTCAGCACCCGGCGGGCGCGGTCATAATAGGCCAGCCCGATCTCGGTCGGCGACACCCGGCGGGTGGTGCGGTTCAACAGCCGCGCGCCAAGCCGGGTTTCCAGGCTCGAAACATGCTTGGAGACTGCGGATTTCGAGATCCCCATCTTGCGTGCCGCATCGGTGAAGCCGCCCTGGTC
>NZ_LUKH01000750.1:0-1734 GCF_001593695.1 Leisingera sp. F5
ATGCCGAACAATCTGAGTTGGAGATCGACTACCGCCACACCACCGCCGAGGCACTGGCTGCTGCCGGTGAACAATTCGACGTCGTGCTGAACATGGAAGTGGTCGAGCATGTGGCCGATCCGCTGAGCTTCCTCGCCGCCTCCCGGACATTGCTGAAACCCGGCGGTCTGGAAATATGCTCAACCATCAACCGCAACCCAAAGAGCTTTGCCATGGCCATAATCGGGGCAGAGGTTATCATGCGCTGGCTGCCGCGCGGCACTCATGAGTGGTCCAAGTTTATCACCCCGGAGGAACTCTATGAACTGCTGCGCAACGCTGGCCTGAAGCCTGTTGACCGCAAGGGGTTCGTGTTCAACCCGATCACTTGGAACTGGTCCATATCCGAACGGGACCTGTCGGTAAACTACGTGACCGCCAGCATAAAGCCTGGCTAAGGGTGCCCTCTCCGGCCAGTTTTTTCTGCCTCCTATCCTAAAGGATAGGTAGTAATCCTTATGCACTCTTTGGCCACTGCATCCCGCTTGCTATCTTTATCAAGCGGGGTTTGAGTATTTTTCCAAGCCGCGATTGGGCGCAAGCTAAGAACCAAATAACTGCTTGCCATTGTGACTGGGGGGTCTGCCCAATGGCTAAATGATCGCCGTTCACGGCATGATGGGGACTGATGGGGAAGAGGGGCGCCTGCTTGCAGGCGTCCCCTTTTTTAACTCCGAGCAGATGACTCTTTGGAACCAGCCGCTCAGCCGCTCTCTTCCAGTTTGCCGCGCAGCTCGCGCAGAATAGGCAAAGTCGCCCGCACCCGGTCGCTGCCCAATTCACCCACAACTTCGGAGATCACCGGAATGATCCCGGCCAGTGCTGCATCCCGGGCCTGCTTGCCAGCCGGGCTGATCGCCACCATCTTGCGCCGTGCATCGTCCCAATCAGGGCGGACATGGATGTATCCCGCCATTTCCAGTTTGCTCAGCGTGTTGGTCATCGCCCCGCGGGTCACGTGAAACGCCTTGGCCAGCTGCGCGGGCGAGCGCTCCAGTCCAGCCCGTGCCAAGTGGTTCAACACCGAGAAATGCGACAGTTCCATCCCTTTGGGCAGCACTTTGCTGAGTCGCGACCGGGCCAGCTGGTCAGCCATTAGTATCTCGCTGAACAGCGATACCGCCAGGGAATGGGTTTCATCCATCAGGGTCCGTCAAACTCCCGGTCGTGGGTCAGGGAAGGCACGCGTTTGCGCGCTTCTGCAACTTTTTCGAGGTCGAGATCAACGTAAGTCACGCCCGGTTCCTGGCCGGCATCAGCCAGCACTTCGCCCCATGGGGCCACGGCAAGGGAATGTCCATAGGTATTGCGCCTTGGCCCGCGGGAAGCCGGATGTTTGCCAGTTTGCGCAGGCGCCAGCACAATGCAGCCGGTTTCAATCGCGCGAGCCCGCAACAGAGAATGCCAATGTGCGGCTCCGGTGATATATGAAAACGCAGCCGGCACTGTGATGATCTGCGCTCCGCCTTTGGCGAGCGCCCGGTGCAAATGCGGAAAGCGCACATCATAACAGATAGTCATGCCGATTCTGGCAAAAGGCGTCTCTGCCACAACCGCCTGGGTACCCGGCCTGTAGCCATCGGACTCGCGGTATGTTTCCTCGGGTGTGACCTCGACATCGAACATATGGATCTTATCATAGCGCGCCTTGATTTCACCCTGCGGGCTGATCAGGAACTGCCGGTTGGCAAAGCG
>NZ_LUKH01000751.1:0-1730 GCF_001593695.1 Leisingera sp. F5
GCGGAGCCCAGACCGCACTTTCCACTGGAGTAAGCCGGTCGCGGACACGCAGAGTGTACCCGCCTTTGCGTGCCCCGGTCATCCACAGGGCAGCAGATTCCGCATCCCCGGCGCGGGGTGCCAATCCGTGCACCGACAGGCTCAGCTGCGACGCGTCATGCTGCGCGGTCACCCGCAACTGCGCGCCGGCCTCCGCAAACACCGGCTGATCCAGCAGAAACGCCGTCCGCCCCCAATGGCCGCCGGACTGCAAACCGTTTGCCACCAGAATGCCGGGGGCCAGTTCCATCTCAAAACTGACAAAGACCGCATGAATGGTGCCGGCGCCGGCACAGACGAGATCCTTGGCGGCCCGCGCCGGGTTAATGTCCGGCCGGGTGAAATCAAATTGAAACAGATCCGTTGCCATCCCCAAAGGCCGCAGCGCACAGGTTTCCAGATCATTCGGCGTCAGCTGGGCCATGCGCGCAAAGGGGTGAAAGGCGCTCAGATCAAACCCTTCCGCCTCCTGCGGACGCCAAAGGTCCAGCAGATCACCGCTTTCCACCGGTTGCGCCTTCAGCGTTCCCCGTTCAGGCACCGCCCGCGCCTCCGGCTTGGCCAGCGCGCCCATCGCATGGGTCAGTGTCGCCAGCGCCCCCTCGCCGAGCAAGACAGTATCGACGATCTCTGAAATCACCACATCCGCCCGCTCCGGAATGTCCTCGCCAACAACAATATCGTGGGACCATTTCGGTATGACCGTAATACGGTCGGTCAGACCGTTCTGGGCGATGACGCGGGTTGCGGCCTGGGCAATCAGCGGCTGCTGCTCGCAAGTGTAGACATGTTTGGCGCCGGCCCGCGCCGCCAGCATCGCCGTCAAACCCGCACCGCAGCCAATATCCAGCACCACGTCGCCCGGCCGCACCTTGGCCGCGATGGCCTTGGCGTAGGCGCGGTTGCGGGCCTTGTCGGCGAGCATCGGGAAATGCCAGCGGGGCACAAACGCCTGATGCAGCCGCTCCTGCAGAACCTGCGCTTCATGGTGGCATGGGTCTGCCGCCAGCGCGTCCGAAAGGATCTGCGAGGTCCGGATGCCGCCATCGCCCAGCGATTCGGATTTTGCCAACTGGACCAGTCTTTCTGCGTCTTGCGTGTCTGAATGCCGACGCAATTGAGGTGGTTGAGGCGTTTGATTTTGAAGCAATTCTTACTTTCCCTATTTTGAGGCAAATGCGGACTTTTGAGACTATCCGCCATGCCTCTCTAAAATTCGGTAAAGGAAAAGCGCGTCCCGCCGCCCCCTTGGACAGAAGCAGCCCCGCGTCCTCGGCGTTCAAAATACCTCAAGGCGCGCAACAGGATCTGCCAGGACGCTGCAGCAGATCCCCTGAATGTTATGCGCTGTCCGGCAGGTCCACCGTGCCGCGCATCAGCACAAAGCCTTCGCCTGCCACCTGCACGCCCTCAATCGCATCTGCCGGGCCAACCCGCGCCACCCGTGCCTGGCCGGGACGGCCAAGGCCATGGCCCTGCTCAGCCGCAAACTCTGCCTTCTCCATCAGCCCGTGACGCCACAGATAAGACGCCATGGCGCCGGTCGCGGACCCGGTGAACGGGTCCTCCGGCGGGCTGGGCGGCGCCATCAGCAAGCGCGAAAACGTATCGCCCGCCTCGGTTGCGCCCTCCAGCACGACCAGAAACGGCTCCATCATGTCGATGCCGTCCGCCCCCAGCGACTGGCCCAG
>NZ_LUKH01000752.1:0-1729 GCF_001593695.1 Leisingera sp. F5
CTGCACAAGGACGGCAACCGCTGGCGCTGGGTGAACAAGCCGCTGGGCATCGACGATACCTTCACCTTCCTGGATGAAAGCACCCTGCCCTACGGGCCGATGGAATACATCACCCGCCAGACCCAGGGCGATTTTGCGGTGCTGGACCAGCGCGACGACAACCTGTGGATGGATGCCGGCATGGTCACCACCCAGGCGGACTGGAGCCTGGATTTCGACATCGGCATGAACTTCTTTGAGTGGCATGCCCCGGTGCCCAAAGCGAATGAAATGGGCATCTTTGTGCGCGCCTTGAAGTTCTTGCTGAACATCCAGCAGGGCCAGCCGGCCCGGCGCCTGAATTGGACCATGACCGTCAACCCGCTCTTGGACACCAGCCCTGAGAATTATCACAAATGGGGCACCATGAAGCAGGAACTGACAAAAGAAAACATCGGCGAGAAGCAGCACCTTAGGGTCGAACTGCAGACCTTCTTCCGCCTGCCCCGCTCCAACGCACTGGTGTTCCCGATCCGCTGCTACCTGATCCGGTTTGAAGATCTGGTAACGGTGCCGAAATGGGCACGCCGCCTGCACCGCGTCATCCGCGACCTGCCGGAGGAGCTGGCCACCTACAAAGGCTTCATCGACAACCGCCCGCTGATGGTGGAGTACCTGTCGCAGTTTGATGACGGCAGCCCGACCTCGGACGGTATCTGGGCAGACGACTGATTCTGAACCAACCCGGCGGGCCGTCCCTACCCCCTGTCATTCAGGCCCGCCCCACTGACTGCCGCCGCCCCTGGCCCGGCAGTTTCTTTTTTGCCCGGAGATAAGCGGCGTTGCACTCCCGCCCCCGCACCAGACGGCAGGCTCCGCCTGCCCCCTGTGCAGCGTTGGGCCGGGCAGCGCGCTTCGCGCGCTGCGGGCTGTTTCGGCAACATCAGCCCCATAACGCAACCGCGCCGCGCAATGCGCGGCGCCACGCCCAACTGTGCAGGGGCATCTTCAGATGTTCCGCAGCAGGCGGGAGCGCTCCGGCCGCGGCTCAGCTCGACTGCGGATACGAAATGATCGACAGATAGCGCGCGGGCAGCTTGATCAGCTGTTCCGGCCCATGCGGCGCGTCGGCATCAAAAAACAGCGTGTCTCCAGGCTTCAACGGAAAAACCTTGTCGCCATGCCGGTAATCCACCTCACCTTCCAGCATATAAAGCAATTCAACGCCATCATGCTGGAAGGTCGGGAATACATCCGACTCTTCGGTCAGGGAGATCATGTAAGGCTCCACCAAAACACCCGAGGCATTGGCGCCCAGATGCCCCAGCAGCTGATATTGATGGCCCGCCCGCGTTCCGGCACGCTCGGTCTCGACGCCTTCGCCCGACCTGGTATGCACCGCTTCGCGGGTTTCCTCGAAACGGCGGAAGAAAGATGTGATCGGAACGCTCAGTGCGTTGGCCAGCAATTGCAGCGTGGTCAGCGACGGGGATGTATTGCCATTCTCGATCTTTGACAGCATTCCGATCGACAGCCCGGTCAGCGTGGCCAGATCGGCCACAGTGATCCCCTGCTGGCGCCGGAACGACCGGACCTCGCGGCCAATGGCCACTTCGAGAACTTTTTCCGCGCCGTCGCGGACCCGGTGCGGATCTTGAGAAAGGTTATTTGCCACTGCGTCGCTATCGTCTTTGGGTTTAGCCACTGTGTTATCTTCCTTATGGACGGCTTCTGACAAGCGCGCAGCGGG
>NZ_LUKH01000753.1:0-1728 GCF_001593695.1 Leisingera sp. F5
GAGTCATCGCCGCGGATCACGTCGATCAGCCGCACGCCAGGGCGTTTGAAAAGCTGCACGCCGGTGACTTCGCGGCCGATCAGGTTGCTTTCGGGTGGGATCACCGCTTCGGTGAAGAACTTCATCTTGGATTTGTCGCTCAGCAGCATGGCCATGCTGTCACGGTCCGGCAGCAGCCGCGGTGCGACAAAGCGCAGGTAGATCATGCCATAGATGACCAGGATCACGCCCAGCGGCGTGACCTCAAAAATAGTGAAAGGCTGCAGGCCCTGCGCCCGCGCAACACCATCCACCAGCAGGTTGGTCGAGGTGCCGATCAGTGTCAGCGTGCCGCCCAGGATCGCCGCATAGCTGAGCGGGATCAGCATCTTGGAGGCGGAAACCTTCAGGGTGCGGGAGATCTGGATGAACACCGGGATCATCACCACCACCACCGGCGTGTTTGACACCACGGCTGAGGCCGCAACCACAAAGGCCATCAGCAAGGCAACCGCAAGCTTGGGGCTCACCTCGGCCTGCTTTTTGGCGATTTGAGTGAAGGCATCCAGCGCACCGGTCCGCACCAGGGCGCCCATGATGATGAACATCGCCGCAATGGTCCAAGGCGCCGGGTTGGACAGCACTGGCAGCGCCTCATTGTAGGGCAAAACGCCGGTGGCCAGCATTGCTGCAACGCCGGTCAGCGCCACAACTTCGGTGGGATAGGTTTCGCGCAGAAAAGCCACGAACATGGCCAGGACAATGGCTAGGGCCAGGACCGCGCTGCCGGAATCACCTAGTTGGAAAAACTGCATATACCGTGACGATGCCTTATTGTTTCAGGCGGGTTTAGCGCGCTGCTGCACGCTCCGCCATCGCGCAGTTTCCCTGAAACCCTTGGCCTGAGCAAGAATTTCCGCGCCCGCCCCGCTGCGGAGGCCTGGATTCGGGAATTTATGCGGAAAATCGCGGCTGCACCGGCAATTCATCCCGCCACAAGCTGCACTGCGTGGCGGAAAAGCACTCCGTTAGGGGGCCGCCTCCTGCAGCAGGCCGCCGTTGCGCACCATGCGAATCTGCTTGGCAGCCCCTGTGCGGTCGTCTGTCTCGACAAACACGCCGGACAGGGTGGCCGCGCCGTTTGCAGGGGTAAAGCGCGCCTTGGGCATTCCGGTCAGGAAGCGGCGCATCGGCTCGGCCTTGTCCATGCCGATGACCGAATTGTAATCGCCGCACATGCCGGCATCGGTCAGATAGCCGGTGCCTTCGGACAGGATCTGCGCGTCAGCCGTTGGAACATGGGTATGGGTCCCGACCACCAGCGAGGCACGCCCGTTGCAGAAATGGCCCATCGCCATCTTCTCGGAGGTGGCTTCGCAATGCACATCCACAATGATGGCCTGTGCCAGCCCGCCCCGGGGGTGCGATTTCAGCACCGCCTCAACCGCGCCGAAGGGATCATCGAAAGCGCGTTTCATGAACACCTGGCCCAGCACCTGCACCACCAGCACCTTGCGCCCGCCCGGAGCCTGGAACAGCCGGAAACCGCGGCCCGGCGCACCTTTGGCAAAGTTCAGCGGCCGGATAATGCGCTGTTCCTTCTCAATGAACTGCAGCATGTCCTTTTGATCAAAGGCATGGTCGCCCAGAGTCAGGCAATCAACGCCGGCCTCCAGCAGCAGCTTGGCGTGCTCGCCGCTCAGCCCCATGCCGTTGGAGGCGTTTTCGCCGTTCACCACAACAAAATCG
>NZ_LUKH01000754.1:0-1727 GCF_001593695.1 Leisingera sp. F5
GTTCCGGACTGGATCAGCGAAGAGGGCGGCCTGCGCTTGCGCCCCGACTACTGGCCGGAACGCGGCGGTATGGATGGGTTCTACATGGCCCTTTTGCGCAAATCCGCGTGACCCCCGGGGCGTCCCCGGTATTCGCCGGTGACTTGATCCGCCCCTCGCGTTATGCTCGCGCCAAAACGCCCTGGCAAAATCCGGCGTGAGGCAAAAAGAGCATGTCCACTTTTGACAGAATGGCCGGCCGCGGCACCCGGCTGCTGAACAGCTATTACGCTTGGCGGGCGCGCAGCCAGCCGGCTGCTACCGGCTTTGTCTCGCAGCCCGAGCCGCGCACCATCGGCAGCTTTGCCCGTGGCCGTCAGCTGGTGGCTGGCAACCTGCTGTTTGCCGGGTACCTGGTCGAATCGCCTGACACCGGATTGTGGGAGGTTGCCGCCCCGGATGCGGCTTTCGATGCGGAACGGCACGGTTTTTCCTGGCTCGATGACCTGGCAGCGGTCGGGGATTTCAAGGCCCGCGCCAAAGCGCAGAAATGGGTCTGGGGCTGGATCCAACAGCACGGACGCAGCGGCGGGCTGGCGTGGCTGCCCGATCTGACCGGGCGGCGGGTGATCCGCTGGATCAACCACGCGCTGTTCCTGCTCAGCGGCAAGGAAAAAGACGAGACCGAAGCCTTTTATCATTCGCTGGCACAGCAGACCTGGTTCCTGGCACAGCGCTGGCAGGGTGCGGCGCCGGGCCTGCCCCGGTTCGAGGCATTATGCGGCTTGATCTATGCGGGTCTTGCCCTGCAGGGGCGCGAAGAGCTGGCGGACCCGGCGGTCCGCGCGCTGGCCGCAGAATGCGAGGCGCAGATTGATGACCAGGGCGGGCTGCCAACCCGCAACCCTGAGGAACTGCTGGAGGTTTTCACCCTGCTGACCTGGGCTGCGGCGGCCCTGCATGAAGCCGGTCGCGCAGTGCCGCCTGCGCATATCAATGCGATCGAGCGGATCGCCCCCACTTTGCGCACCCTGCGCCACAGCGATGGCGGGCTGGCACGGTTCCATGGCGGCGGCCGCGGATTGGAGGGGCGGCTGGACCATGCCCTCGCGGCCAGCCATGTGGCTGAGCGCCATGCGGACGGGCTGGCAATGGGATTTGCCCGGCTGTCTGCGCGGCGGACCTCGGTACTTGTCGATGCCTCGGCGCCGCCCAAGGGCAAGGCGTCGAACTATGGCCACGCCTCGACCCTGGCGTTTGAGCTGACATCAGGGCGGCGGCCTCTGATTGTGAATTGCGGATCGGGCGAAACTTTTGGCGTCGAATGGCGCCGGGCCGGGCGCGCCACGCCTTCGCATTCCACGCTGTGTATTGAGGGGCACTCCAGCGCCCGGCTGGCCGCGCCGCATAAAACCACCGGCCATGAGGAATTGATCGAAGCGCCTGATGAGGTGCCGCTGGAGGTCAGAGACCTGGCTGATGGCTGCCGTTTTCAGGGCGGGCACAATGGCTATACTTCTCATTTCGGGCTGACCCATGCGCGCACCCTGGATTTGGCGTTTGACGGGCGAGCCCTGAGCGGCGAAGACATGCTGGTGGCGCTGGACGATGCTGCCAAGCGTCAGTTCACCAAGGTGCGGGATTCCAGCGCTGAGGGCGGCATCGGCTTTGACCTCCGCCTGCATCTGCACCCTGAGGTGGACGCGACACTTGACTTGGGCGGCGCCGCGGTATCCATGGCGCTCAAG
>NZ_LUKH01000755.1:0-1727 GCF_001593695.1 Leisingera sp. F5
CTATATCGACGAGGTCGACAAGATCACCCGCAAGTCGGAAAACCCCTCGATCACCCGCGACGTATCGGGCGAGGGCGTGCAGCAGGCGCTGCTGAAGCTGATGGAAGGCACCGTGGCAAGCGTGCCGCCGCAGGGCGGGCGCAAGCATCCGCAGCAGGAATTCCTGCAGGTGGACACCACCAATATCCTGTTCATCTGCGGCGGTGCTTTTGCCGGGCTGGACAAGATCATCTCGGCCCGCGGCAAAGGGTCTGCGATGGGCTTTGGCGCGGATGTTCGCGACAACGACGACCGCGGCGTCGGCGAAGTGTTCCAGGAGCTGGAGCCGGAAGATCTGCTGAAATTCGGGCTGATCCCGGAATTTGTCGGCCGACTGCCGGTGCTGGCAACGCTGGAAGATCTGGACGAAGACGCGCTGGTTATCATTCTGACCCAGCCCAAGAACGCTCTGGTCAAACAATATCAGCGCCTGTTCGAGCTGGAAGACACCGAGCTGGACTTTACCGACGAGGCGCTGAGTGCGATTGCCAAGAAAGCAATCGAACGCAAGACCGGTGCCCGCGGTTTGCGGTCGATCATGGAGGATATCCTGCTGGATACCATGTTCGATCTGCCGGGTATGGACAGCGTGACCAAGGTGGTTGTCAATGAGGAGGCGGTGACCTCGGATGCGCAGCCGCTGATGATCCATGCGGACGCCGAGAAAGAGCCGGCATCGGCCGGGTGAATTCATAGAGATTGAGACAAACGGCGCGGTCCTTTCCGCGCCGTTTGCTTTTGGGGGCGGGTTTGATAGGGGCGCTGCCCCCGCAGCGGGAGGCCGCTGCGCCCCCGGGATATTTCGGGCAAGAGGAAGGAGCAGGGCAGTGATCAAACGTATTTCTTCAGGCGGTGAGTTTGAGGCTAAGATCGGCTATTGCCGCGCTGTTGTGGCTGGCGGCTTCGTGCATGTGGCCGGCACCGTCGGGCAGGGCGATGATGTGGTGGCACAGTGCAAATCTGCGCTTGAAACCATTGGCGGTGCCTTGCAGAAGGCGGGCGCTGGCTTTGCCGATGTGGTGCGGGTGAACTATTACCTGCCGGATGCGGCGGAGTTCGAACCCTGCTGGCCGGTTCTGGCTGAGGTCTTTGGCGCCAACCCGCCTGCGGCAACAATGATCGAGTGCAACCTGATCGATCCCAAGTTCCGCATTGAGATTGAAGTGACGGCGCTGGCCCCAGCGGCAGGCTGATCCTGTCAGGTGCGGGAAACGCGCCTCAGGCAAAACTGCCAATTCCCGCCGTGACCCGTCCAGAGGGGCGCAAGCCACTGGACCTTGGCGGGAAATTGGGCCATATCAGAAATGGAAAAATCCGGAGGCACCGATGGGAATCCTGAACACTCTTCTGAGCGCTGTGACATGGTGGAACGGCGCCACCCTGAACACCCGGATGTTCACCGCCCGCAAGGGCATCAAGGTGGGCGAGGATGATCAGGGCAATGTGTTCTACCGCAATGCCGATGACAGCAAACGCTGGGTGATGTTCAATGGCGAGGTCGAAGCCTCGCGCGTCAGCCCCGACTGGCACGGCTGGCTGCACCGCACCTTTGACGAGCTGCCCAGCGAGAAGCCCTTGAAGCACAAGGCCTGGGAAAAGCCGCATCAGGAAAACCTGACCGGCACCATGATGGCCTATGCGCCGGCCGGGTCGATCCGCGCAGGCGGCGAACCCAAGGAACGCCGCGA
>NZ_LUKH01000756.1:0-1725 GCF_001593695.1 Leisingera sp. F5
CTGTTCGGCTACTTTCCAACTTATAGCTTGGGTAATGTCTATGCCGGCTGCCTGTATCAGGCGCTGCGTAGGGATGTTCCGGGGCTGGATGCACAACTTGCCGAGGGTGAAACCGGGGGGGCAACAATCTGGCTGAAGGAAAACCTCCAGCAGCATGGCGGATTGCGCAGCCCGCGGAATACGATCATTCATGCGGCGGGAATGGAGCCGGGGCATCAGCCGCTGCTGGCCTATCTGGAAGAGAAGTTCAGCACGATCTACGATCTCTGAATATCGAGCTGTATCCAAGCCCAAACCCGTCAACGGGCAGCGGAAAATCTGCTGCCCCGGAAATGCCGTATTTTATGGATATTCTCAGACTCTCTTGGGGATGTGAGTAAGAGAGTAAACCGATGCATACAGCCGTAGCTTATCTGATTTTTGCCAGCTTTGTTTTGGCACCTAGTCTGATCTGAGGCGTAAACGCTCAGATCAGGGCCATCCGCTCCGCCCGCTCAGGATCCGGGAAGGGACGGTAAAGGCCGGTCTCCGACGTGGAGATCAGGGCCGTGACATGTGAATAGAGCTTTTCTACCTCCTCGTCATGTTCGCCCAGAACACGGAAAGCCTGATCCAGCTGGGTCATGTCCTTGAATTCGATTTCCAGCAGAAAATCACGGCACTTGTCGCTGGCGAGGTTCAGCTTGCGCCGCAGCAGGCGCCAGCCCAGGATCACGCCGCGCTCCTGCAGGTAGCTCATCCATTGGTCAACTGCGCTGGCAAAGCTCAGCGCCTTGGCTTCGTGATGCAGATCGATGGAGCATTGATAGAGGTTCATGGGACGATCCCTTGGAATAAACAGCTCAAGCGATAGTCTGGCACAGAAAGATTAGGCAGCGGTTAAACATAAGAACGCCGCCCAGGTGATCCAGGGCGGCGCTGCTTTAGTCAAGCTGGGTGGCAGGGCTATTCTTCGCCGCCGCCGTCTTCCTCTTCGCCGTTTTCGGCAATCCAGGCGACAGACACGACTTCCTCACCCTTGCCGGTGTTGAACACGCGGACACCGCCGGCCGAGCGGGACCGGAAGGAAATGCCATCCACCGGCACCCGGATCGACTGGCCCTTGGAGGTAGCCAGCATGATCTGGTCGTCCATCTCGACGGGGAAGGAGGCGACGATCTCGCCGCCGCGCATCGCCTTGTCCATCGCCGTCACACCCATGCCGCCGCGTCCGCGCACCGGATAATCATGCGAGGAGGACAGCTTGCCCGAACCGCCCGCGGTGATGGTCAGGATCAGGTTTTCCGCCGCCGACATTTCCGCATAAAGCTCAGTCGAGAAATTCGGATCCTCCACGGCATCCTCGTCCGTGGTTTCCGCATCGTCGGTCAGGCCGGCCATCGCCCGGCGCATCTTGAGGTAAGCAGTGCGCTGTTCCGGTGTGTATTTAGAGTGCCGGATCACGGACATGGAAACCACCCGGTCCTCGCCGCTGAGGCGGATGCCGCGCACACCTGTGGATTCGCGCGAGTTGAACACCCGCACATCGGTGGAGCGGAAGCGGATCGCGCGGCCCGAGTCGGTGAACAGCATCACGTCATCATCTTCCGAACAGATCCGCACGTTCACCAGCTGAACCGACCCGTCCTCTGGCAGTTTCATGGCGATCTTGCCGTTGCGGCGGACATTGGTGAAATCCGACAGCCGGTTGCGGCGCGCGTCACCGCCGCTGGTGGCAAAGACCAC
>NZ_LUKH01000757.1:0-1724 GCF_001593695.1 Leisingera sp. F5
AAACGCGACCGGCCTTCGCGGTCCGGCTGCAGCAATTCGATGTATTCATAGTAACGCAGTGTCCGCAGCGTAACCTCGAACTCGGCGCACATTTCCTTGAATGACAATCTGTTGTCGGCCATCCGTCTTCTCCCTTGCCGGGAACCTATGCACTTGCAGCGAACAGTGCAACCTCCGCGGCGGCACTCTTGCGCTTTCACCGGGGCAGGGCCAAAGATGAGACAGACAATCCAAAGGGACACTCCCATGGCCGACAAGACCGACCTCGCGCGCCAGTTCATCGAAGCGATCCCCCATGCCAAGCAATTGGGAATGAAGCTGACAGAGATCGGCGACGGCACTGCCGAGATCCGCATGGCCTATGACGAAAAGCTGATCGGCGACCCGGCCACCGGCGTCATTCACGGCGGCGCGGTCTCGGCGCTGATGGATACTTGCTGCGGTGCCGCGGTGATGAGCCACCCGTCCGCCCCCGGCGGCACGGCCACCATTGATTTGCGTATCGACTACATGCGCCCGGCGACCCCGGGGCAGGCGATCACCACCCGCGCCACCTGCCATCAGATAACCCGCAGCGTTGCCTTCGTCCGCGCGGTTGCGATGGACGAGGATACAGACCGCCCCGTCGCCACCGCCGCAGGCGCCTTTACCGTGGAGAAAAAGTTTTGAACCGTCCCCGCCCTGAACCGATCCAGGTGGTCAAGAAGCGCCGCGATGCAGCCCTGTCGGCGCTGGTGGATTCGGTGCCCTACATCCGCTTCCTGAACGTCACCTTTGAGCGCCGCGGCGATGAGCTGACGGCGCAGCTGAATTTCGACGACAAGCTGATCGGCAACCCGTTCCTGCCCGCCATCCACGGCGGGGTGACAGCGGCCTTCCTGGAAATCACCGCGATGATCACGCTGAACTGGTCGCATCTTTGGCAGCGCATCGAATCCGGTGACCTGGACCCGGCTGAGATGGCCAAAGGACACCTGCCGCGCCAGCCCAAGACCATTGATTTCACCGTCGATTACCTGCGCTCTGGCCTGCCGCGCGATGCCTATGCGCGCGCCCGCGTGAACCGTTCAGGGCGCCGCTATGCCTCGGTGCATGTGGAGGCATGGCAGGACCACAAGGACAAGCTGTTCGCCCAGGCCACCGGCCACTTCCTGATGCCGCAGGACCAGAACGGCGAAGGCTAGACGGCCATGACCAGCGCGGACACCGAAATCACCCACAAACGGGTGCTCACGATTGCATTGCCGATTGTGCTGTCGAATGCCACCGTGCCGATCTTGGGTGCCGTGGACACCGGTGTGGTTGGCCAGATGGGCGAGGCCGCGCCCATCGGCGCCGTCGGCATCGGCGCGGTGGTCCTGGCGACGATCTACTGGATTTTTGGTTTTTTGCGGATGGGCACAACCGGTCTTGCCGCGCAGGCGCGCGGGGCAGGGGACTGGGGTGAGACCGGCGCACTTTTGATGCGCGGCCTGCTCTTGGCCTTTGCTGCCAGTGCTATCTTCATCATCGCGCAAGCTGCCGTGTTCTGGGGCGCGTTTGCACTGGCGCCTGCCAGTGCTGAGGTCGAAAGCCTGGCCCGCGATTACCTGCAGATCCGGATTTGGGGCGCACCGGCCACGATCGCGCTTTATGCGGTCACCGGCTGGCTGATCGCGGTAGAGCGCACTCGCGGCGTGTTCCTGCTGCAGGTCTGGATGAGTGGCCTCAACATTGCCCTGGAC
>NZ_LUKH01000758.1:0-1724 GCF_001593695.1 Leisingera sp. F5
TCGCCGTCATCGGCGGCGGGTTCACTGGCATTTCAGCCGCGCTGCATCTGGCAGAAAGCGGCGTGTCCGTTGTGGTATTGGAGGCAGAAACGCCGGGTTGGGGCGCATCAGGGCGCAATGGCGGTTTCTGCTGTTTGGGCGGCTCAAAGCTTTCAGGCGGCACGATGCGGCGGGTCTTTGGCAAATCTGCGGCTGATACGTATCATGCCAGCGAGGAAGCCGCGGTGCGCCTGGTTCGCGGCCTGCTGCAGACCCATGGCATCGATGCCGACATTCATTCACATGGCGAAACCCAGCTGGCGCACAACGAAAAGGCAGTGCGCCGCCTGCAAGCAGAAGCGGATGCACTGCGTCAGGCGGGAGAGGAACCGGAATTTCTGACCCGCGATCAGCTCGCGGACAAAGGGCTGAATGGCAGCTTCCATGCGGCGCTGACAACACCGGTGGGGTTTGCGCTCAATCCGCGCAAATACCTGTTCGGCCTATCCAAAGCCGCGCAAGATGCCGGTGCCCGAGTATACCAACGCAGCGCGGCGCAGTCGCTACAGCAGGCAGGCAGGGGCTATGTAATAGAGACTATCCAGGGGGTTGTGAGGGCATCCAAAGTTGTCATCGCGACCAATGGCTATTCCGCCGAGGACCTGCCCGGCTGGCTCGCAGGGCGGTACATGCCTGCACAATCCACCGTCATGGTGACCCGGCCGCTAACCCGGGCGGAACTGGACGCCCAAGGCTGGTTCTCGCATCAGATGGCCTATGACACCCGCAACCTGCTGCATTACTTCAGGCTGATGCCGGACAACCGGTTTCTGTTCGGAATGCGCGGCGGGCTGCTGGCTTCCCCCCGGGCTGAAGCAGGTATTCGCCGTAAACTGCGGCAGGACTTTGAGGCGATGTTCCCAGCCTGGCATGATGTGGAAACCACGCATTGCTGGTCAGGCATGGTTTGCCTCTCGCGCAACCTAGTCCCCTTCATTGGCCCTGTGCCGGAGCACCCCGGCATGCTTGCGGGGCTGTGCTATCACGGCAATGGCGTGGCAATGGGCAGCTATGCCGGACGGCTCCTGAGCGATCTGGTACAGGGGGCCGCCCCCAAGTTGCCCTACGCTCCGATGGTGCAGAAAATGGCACGCTTTCCTTTTGGCCGCGCCCGCCGGATGCTGATGCCTCCGGCTTATGCAGTTCTTGGCCTGATGGACTGAAGCGCCGCGCGCTCCAATCCCGAGGCCTGCAAGTCCTGCGCGCCTCCGCGTTCGGCCCGCCACTGGCAATAGGCTGCCATGCGCCAATGGAACCAAGGCTTCAGCGCCAAGGCCCGCCCGACAATCCGCGGGTCGGGATAAGCTTGCAGAAAAGCGTCTTCTTCATCCTTTGACAGCGCCGCGCCCCGGTACATCAGCTGCATCGCGGGCGACAGGAACAGCGCCAGGTCCTCTGCCGGATCGCCGATTTGCGGGCATTGCCAATCAATCAACGTCAGCGTGCCGTCATGTGCCAGCAGGTTGCCAGGCACCGGGTCGCCATGAATCAGCACCAGCTGAGGCAACGGCGGAACCCGGCCCAACGGGCGAAGCGCAGCCAACTGATCGCGATCGCGGCAATTTCTCAGAATTTCAACGGTTTGCTGTTCCAGCGCCGCGCTGCCATTCACGCCGCAAGGCAAGCCCGGCGGGGGCGCCAGATCATGCAATCGGCCCAAAAGCTGCGCCACATGGCCAGTGTCC
>NZ_LUKH01000759.1:0-1723 GCF_001593695.1 Leisingera sp. F5
CTCCGCCACCGTCGACGGTCGGCACTGGGACCTGCAGTGGCCGATCGATGCAGATGCGACCATCGCCATCCACACCATGAAGGACGAGGTTCAGGCCAATGAGCTGATCCGCCACGATCTGGCGCACGTCATGGCGCGCGCGGTGCAGGAAATCTGGCCCGACACCAAGGTCACCATCGGCCCGGTCATTGAAAACGGCTGGTATTACGACTTCGACCGCGTGGAACCCTTCACCCCCGAAGACCTCGGCGCCATCGAAAAGAAGATGAAGGAGATCATCAACAAGCGTGATGAGGTCCGCACCGAAGTCTGGGAACGCGACCGCGCGATCCAGCATTACACCGACCTTGGCGAACCCTATAAGGTCGAGCTGATCGAGAGCATCCCCGGCGACGAGCCGCTGCGCATGTACTGGCATGGCGGCTGGCAGGATCTCTGCCGCGGCCCGCACCTGCAGCACACCGGCCAGCTGCCGGGCGATGCGTTCAAACTGATGTCGATCGCCGGCGCTTACTGGCGCGGCGACAGCTCCCGCGCCATGCTGCAACGGATCTACGGCGTTGCCTTCACCGGCAAGGAAAAGCTCAAAGCCCACCTGCACATGCTGGAAGAAGCCGCCAAACGCGACCACCGCAAACTGGGCCGCGAGATGGACCTCTTTCACATGCAGGAAGAGGCCCCCGGTCAGATCTTCTGGCATCCGAACGGCTGGACCATCTACACCCAGCTGCAGGACTACATGCGCCGCAAACAGCGCGCCGACGGCTATGTCGAGGTCAACACTCCGCAGGTGGTCGACCGCAAACTGTGGGAAGCTTCGGGCCACTGGGACAAGTATCAGGAGCACATGTTCATCGTCGAAGTGGACGAGGAGCACGCGCGCGAGAAAACCATCAACGCGCTGAAGCCGATGAACTGCCCCTGCCACGTGCAGGTCTATAATCAGGGCCTGAAATCCTACCGCGACTTGCCGCTGCGGATGGCCGAATTCGGCTCCTGCAACCGCTATGAGCCTTCGGGCGCGCTGCACGGCATCATGCGGGTGCGCGGCTTCACCCAGGATGACGCGCATATCTTCTGCACCGAAGAGCAGATCGAAGCGGAATGCGCCAAGTTCATCGATTTTCTGTCGTCGGTCTACAAGGACCTGGGGTTCGTGGAATTCGAAATCATGTTCGCCACCCGCCCGGAAAAGCGGGTCGGTTCCGAAGAAAGCTGGGATCACGTCGAGGCGGCGCTGGAAAACGCCATCAAGAAAACCGGCAACGCCTATACGCTGGATCCCGGCGAAGGCGCGTTCTACGGACCCAAGCTGGACTTCAAACTGACCGATGCCATCGGCCGGGTCTGGCAGTGCGGCACTTTTCAGGTGGACCCCAATCTGCCGGAACGCCTGAACGCCAATTACATCGGTGAAGATGGCTCCAAACACCGCCCCTACATGCTGCACCGCGCCTGCCTGGGCTCGTTTGAGCGCTTTATCGGCATCCTGATCGAAAGCCATGCCGGCAAGCTGCCGTTCTGGCTGGCGCCGCGCCAGGTTGTCGTCGCCTCGATCACCTCGGACGCGGATGATTATGTGCAGGAGGTTGTTGCCAATCTGCAAAAGGCCGGCGTGCGCGCCGAGGCCGACATCCGCAACGAGAAGATCAACTACAAGGTCCGAGAGCATTCTGTGGGCAAAGTGCCGGTCATTCTCTCCGTCGGCCACCGCGAGGTGGAG
>NZ_LUKH01000760.1:0-1722 GCF_001593695.1 Leisingera sp. F5
TTTCCCGCTGTCCCGCTATCCGCATGAGCTGTCAGGCGGCCAGCGCCAGCGAGTGGTGATCGCCATGGCGATTGCCCTGCGCCCCAAGCTGCTGATCGCGGATGAGCCGACAACCGCGCTGGACGTAACCACCCAGGCGCAGATTCTGGAGCTGCTGAGGGATCTGGTGCAGGACTATGGCATGGGGTTGCTGATCATCACCCATGACCTGGCGGTGGTGGCGGACCTGGCTGACCGCATCCTCGTCATGCGGAACGGCAGTGTGGTGGAATCCGGCCACACCGTCTGGCTGCTGCGCAACATGCGCCACCCCTACACGCGGATGCTGTTTGAAGCCTCGAACCATCAGGTGGCACTGCCCCAGCAGCCTGCAACGGCGCCGCTTCTGGAAGTCAGGAATGCGGTGCGCGACTACAGGACACCACGCGAATCGCTATTCTCCAAACCCGGCACCTTCCGCGCAGTGAACGATGTCTCTTTCACCCTGAACCGTGGAGAAAGGCTGGGGCTGGTGGGAGAGTCGGGCTGCGGAAAATCGACCCTGACACGGGCGATTCTTGGGTTGGAGCCGCTGCAAGGCGGCGAGATTCGCCTGGACGGTCAGCCTGTGACGACTCACCTCAAACCTGCGAGTCGGCGCAAAGTCCAGGTTGTGTTCCAGGACCCCTACGGCAGCTTCAATCCGCGCCATAAGGTTGAGCGGCTGGTCACCGAACCCTTCCATACGCTGCCTGATCCGCCAACCGGTGCGGCGCACAGGGATCTGATTGCCGAAACCCTCACCGCCGTGGGCCTGTCGCCTGACGACGCACAGAAGTACATCCACCAGTTCTCCGGCGGCCAACGCCAGCGCATCGCCATCGCCCGCGCCCTGATCACCCGGCCCGAGCTGATCATCTTTGACGAAGCGGTCTCGGCGCTGGATGTCTCTGTCCGGGCCCGTATCCTCGACCTGCTGGCAGAACTGTGTGCGGCCTATGCCCTCACCTATCTGTTCATCAGCCACGATCTGAGTGTTGTGCGCACGATCACCGACCGCTGCCTGGTGATGCGACACGGCGAGATCGTCGAGCAGGGCGAAACCGAAGCCGTGTTCAGCAATCCCCAGCACCCTTACACGCAGCAGCTGATTGCCGCGGCGCCGGTGCTGCCGGATCTGGACCTGGGCGCAGCATGACCCTGTCGCTGGCGTTGATTATGCCGCGAGAGCGGGCCTTGCTGGCCGCTGCGCTGGCACCCTATTTTGCGGAAACGGCGCCGCACGCGGCGATCGATCCTACGGAGCGTGCAGGCCAGATGCTGCACCGCAAGGATGTGACGGCTTTCTGGATTAGAAACGGTGCCCAGCGAATTGGTTTTGCCATTGTGCTGAACCTGACCGATGACCGCCGCGAACTGTCGGAGTTCTGCATTCTGCCGCAGCACCGCCGCCGGGGCTGGGGCCAGGAAGCTGCCTGCCTTATCCTGCAGGAGTTTCCGGGGCGCTGGCGCATGGGATTGTCCAAATCCTCACGCGAGGCAGTGGCGTTCTGGGGCACATGTCTCAGCTTTCTGCCCGGCCTCCGGGACTTGCGCGAGGGCGCGCCCTTCACCGGACATCAGATCAAAAGCTACACATTCGACGTTGCAGGAGCCCATGATGACTGACGCCTCCCCTCTCTGGTTCGATCCCGCGCTGTGCCTCATCGGCGGCGCTTGGCATCCTGCCGCCAGCGGCGGAAC
>NZ_LUKH01000761.1:0-1717 GCF_001593695.1 Leisingera sp. F5
AGGCGCGCCTGGCGCGGGTGGTCAAAGGCACGACGGAGGTCATGGTGAAGGTGACCAAGCCAGCCAAGACCGACAAGCACGGGAACCCGATCAAGGTCACGCGGGGAACTGAGGCGCGGCGCGTTGCCGAGCACATCGACTACATCAGTCGAAACGGCAAGCTTGAGATCGAGACGTCTAACGGGGAGGTTCTGAAGGGCAAGCAGGCCACTTCAGGGCTATACCGGGATTGGATAGAGAAGCATGACGATGCGCGGGCCGCAGGCATGGCGACGGACCGCACAAGGATCACCACCAGCATTCTTTTTTCAATGCCGGGGAATACAAATGCCAGCGGTGTGAAGGATGCGGTGCGGGCGCTGGCGGAACAGGAATTCGGGGGCTGCCACGATTACGCCATGGCGCTCCATACGGACACCCCGCATCCGCATGTGCACCTGACGGTGCGCACCGTTGGGCATGACGGCGTGAAACTCAACTTGCGCAAAGCTGACCTGCAGCACCTGCGCGATACCTTTGCAGAGAAACTGCGCCAGCGCGGCATCGAGGCGGAATCCACCCCGCGGCATGCCCGGGGCAAAACCCGGCGGGGCGAAAGCACGCCGGTCTACAAGATCCGCCAGCGCGGCGGGAAACCCTATATAGATGCGAAAAAGCGCAATGAGGTGCGCCGGGATCTGGAGCGCAACAACGGCGTGCTTCCAACCCATGCCTGGGACGCGGCAATTGCTGATCGCCGGAACAGGGTCATGCGGACCTATACGGGAGCCGTCCGGATACTGGCGCAGTCCGATGATCCCGCGGACCGGGATCTGGCACAGGAGACAGAGCGCTTTACCACCCGGCTAGCAGAGGTCGTCACCCAGCGGGCAGAGATCGCAAGATCATTGGAGGTGGTGCCGTTGCATGGCCGCACTGGCGGTACAACCGGCCCCCGCGGGACGAAGCAATACCCGGAGCCAGGGCGAGGGTATCCAGACCGCTCGCGGTCAGGCAGGGGGCGTGAACGGTAAAGCCCCGCAGGAAAGGGGCTGGAATTGTGCGCAGGGGTACGGCCGGATCATTCACTCTAAGAAAACGGCTTGCAGCCGTTGTGATGGTGGAGAACCAATAGTCTCGACGATGGCGGCTGTCAGTCCTGTTCAGTTCAAACGCTAAGCATTTCTGACACAGACCGAACTTTCAGTGCTGGACGCTTGATGGCCGAGATGCGGGACGAGGACGAAGCCGCTCGCGCGGCACTGGCGCCTGTGGCAGGCGTTTTGCATTGATCTGACCGCTGTGCATTTGGGAATGGGCGCGGCTGTCTGACGATTGGGACCTCTCAATCGAAAGACAGGAGGTTCCCATGGCGGAGGAGAGAACAACGCCGCTTCGCGCGCGGATGATCGAGGACATGCGGATCAAGGGGCCGGGTGACAGATCTCAGAAGTCGCACATCCGGGCAATCAAGGACTTCGCAGCGTTTTTGGGACGGTCGCCGGACACCGCGACGCCGGATGATCTGCGCGCCTACCAGCTTCACATGACCGACCGCGGTGTCACGCCGCCGACCTACAACGCCCGCATCATCGCACTGAGGTTCTTCTTCGAGACGACCTGCGGGCGGGGCGAGATGAAGCGGCATATGCAGTTCCGCACCCAGCCGCGCAAGCTCCCCGTGGTGTTCAGCGCCGAGGCAGTAGCGGCGCTGCTGCGGGGCGCGCCTGGACCGGGG
>NZ_LUKH01000762.1:0-1716 GCF_001593695.1 Leisingera sp. F5
CCCCCACCTTCACCCGGCCAACGCCGGGCGGCAGACGGCCACCCGTGTTCACACCTGTCAGCTGCGCCTGCAGCAGGGTCAGTTCCTCTGCCAGAGCAGAACCAAGCGAGACCCGCTCACCGCTGACCTCGGCCTTGGCGGAGATCACCGAAACAATCCGCGGGGTCCCTCCCGCAAAGGAAAACACCGGCGCCCCGGAGGAGCCGAAATCCACGTCGCAGGACATCACCAGAACCCCCTGCTGGCGCGCCATCACCGCGCAGACCTCTTGCAAGGACGGCGCCTCGGACCGGTCATGCGCATAAGACACCACACCGATGCTGGCACCCTTGCGCGGGCGTTCGTCGGTTTCAAAGGGTGTCACGGTGGTGTTGCGGATCGGGCGCTGCAATTGCAGCAGGGCTATGTCGTTGCGGACCCGGTCGGTCGACAGTTCGCCGTCATAGACATAGGAGGGATGTTCAACCGCCCGCCGCACGCTGCGGTAAGCCGAGGCGCGCCCGTTGCGCCAGCCGGCCAGGAATTCGATGGTGGCAGGGTCGATGCGCGCCTTGGTCTGGCTGTCATAGAGGCAATGGGCGGCGGTCAGCACCAGATCCGGCGCAATCAGCGCACCGGTGCAAAACCCCTCGCCGTTCACATCAAGACGCCCGACCGCTTCCCATTTGCGGCCCGCATCCATTGTGTCCATCCGCTGCAAAAGGCTGTCCTGCGCCATCGCCGCCGCCGGCAGCACGGCTGCCAGAACCGCCAGAATCCATTGCCTCACATGTCTCTCCTCTTATCCGCCAGTTGGGAGATTACGGGTCCGTTCAGGCAAAATTAGGGCAAATGCGCAGTATATGCAGCCCGATTCCTTTTACGCGCTTTAACGCAGGACCGGCACGTCCGGCGCAGGTTTGCCAGAGGCGGTCAGCGCAGGCGGCTGCGGGCCGCCGGTGGCCCAGTCCAGCAGTTCCACCGTGTGCACGATAGGCAGTTCTGTGCCGGAGCCGATCTGCATCATGCAGCCGATATTGCCCGCCGCGATCAGATCGGGCTGCTTGGCTTCCAGTGTCTTGACCTTGCGGGCCTTCAGTTCGGTGGAAATCTCCGGCTGCATCAGGTTGTAAGTGCCCGCCGATCCGCAGCACAGATGGCTGTCGGCAGGTTCCACCACCGTGAACCCTGCGCGCCTCAAGAGCGTCTTGGGGTGGGTCTTGATCTGCTGGCCATGCTGCAGCGAACAGGCGGCGTGGTAGGCGACGGTCAGCCCCTTGTCCGCACCCTCAGGGAACTCCAGCTGCATCAGGAGTTCAGAGATATCCATGGTGCGGTCCGACACCCGCGCAGCATCCGCGGCCAGCGGATCGTTGCGGAACATATGGCCGTAGTCCTTAACCGTGGTGCCGCAGCCGGAGGTGTTTATCACGATGGCGTCCAGCCCCTGGCCGTCCATCTCGGCCGCCCAGGCGCGGATGTTTTTTGCCGCCGTGGCGTGGCTTTCGTCCTCGCGCCCCATGTGATGTGTCAGCGCCCCGCAGCAGCCCGCCCCTTTGGCCACCACCACCTCGCAGCCCAGCCGGGTCAGCAGCCGGATGGTGGCGTCGTTGATATCGGTATTGAGCGCCTTTTGCGCGCAGCCGGTCATCAGCGCCACGCGTTTCTTCTGCGGCGCGGCAGGGGCAAAGCTTTGCGGATCGTCGTTGCGGCTGACCGGCGGAATGTGCCGCGGCG
>NZ_LUKH01000763.1:0-1714 GCF_001593695.1 Leisingera sp. F5
AATGAATTCCACCAGCTTGTCCGGATCGTGGCGGGTTAAGTGCACATGCACGATAGCCTGGAACCCCAGCCCCATTGCCGGTGCATTCACCACCGCACCGTAACGTTCAATAATGCCCGCCTCCTCCAACGCCCGCACCCGGCGCCACAGGGCCGACGGCGACATGCCCACGGCCTCAGCCAGATCGGCGTTGGAGATGCGGGAGTCTTCCTGCAGCAAGGTGAGGATACGGGAATCGCGGTCGTCAAGTTTCATATTCCGGTCACTTTCTTCACCAAACAACTACCATCCGGGCATTCTAACCATAAATCCCCGCAAAAACAGTAACTCGGGCAAATCTTTTCAGACATTGTGGATTACTTTTCCGGAAAGCCCATTTTCCGCGCAAGGACTCCCCGAGATGACCAAGCTGAGCCACGATTTCCGCAGCTACAAGCTGGACGACCGGTATGAAATGACCCAGGGCCGGGTTTTCCTGACCGGCACCCAGGCCTTGGCCCGGATTATGCTCGATCAGGCGCGCCGCGATCAGGAGGCCGGCTTGAATACCGCGGGCTTTGTCTCTGGTTACCGCGGCTCGCCTTTGGGCGCGGTCGATTTGGAATTCTGGCGCGCCAAGGACCGGATGCGGGCAAACCGGATCAAGTTCATGCCTGCGGTGAACGAGGACCTTGGCGCAACAGCTGTCCTGGGTGCGCAGCAGGCCGTGCTGGACCCGCATTGCGAGGTCGAGGGTGTGTTTTCCATGTGGTACGGCAAGGGGCCGGGCGTCGACCGCTCCGGCGATGCGCTGAAGCATGGCAACGCCTATGGCTCCTCCGCAAAGGGCGGTGTGCTGGTGGTGGCTGGTGACGACCACGGCTGTGTCAGCTCCTCGATGCCGCATCAGTCGGACGTGGCCTTCATGAATTTCTTCATGCCAACGCTGAACCCGGCCAACGTGGGTGAGTTCCTGCCGTTTGGTGAATGGGGCTACGCGCTGTCGCGGTTTTCCGGCATGTGGGTCGGCTTCAAGGCGATTTCCGAGACGGTGGAATCGGGCATGTCGGTGGAATTGCCCGCCGACCGGGAATTTGTCGCGCCGGAGTACACGCCGCCCAAGGATGGGCTGCATTACCGTTGGCCCGATCTGCCGGGGATGCAGATCGAAGAACGGATGGAGGCCAAGAAGGCGGCCGTGCTGGCCTTTGCCCGTGCCAATCCCATCGACCGGGCGGAATGGGGGCACGAGGCGCGATTTGGCATCGTGACCACCGGTAAGGCGCATCTGGACACGCTGGAGGCGCTGCGCCTCTTGGGGATCGACGAGGGTGTCGCGCGTGAGCTGGGCATCGACCTTTACAAGGTCGGCATGGTCTGGCCGCTGGAGGATCGCGGCGCGCTGGGCTTTGCCCATGAAAAGCAGGAACTGCTGGTCATCGAGGAAAAGCGCGGGATCATCGAAAGCCAGCTGAAAGAGTATTTCTACGACTTCCCCGGGCAAAAGCCCGACCGCATGGTCGGCAAGCGCGACGAGCACGGCGAGCGGCTGATCCCCTGGACGCATGAGCTGGGCGCCGTGATGCTGGCGCGGATCATCGCGAAACGACTGGATCTGAACCTTGGCACATCGCTCACGGAACGTGCCGAGGCGCTGGTGCCGCCCCCGACCCTGATCGAGGTGCCGGGGGCGGCCCGCACGCCCTATTTCTGTTCGGGCTGTCCGCACAATACC
>NZ_LUKH01000764.1:0-1714 GCF_001593695.1 Leisingera sp. F5
TGGTTCCCTAATAATGGTTAAATGAAGTTTAATTGGTTGCCCAAAAGTGAATAGTTAAATTTCTAAAGGTATATTTTTCCCAATGACAGGGCCGCCGTCTGCCATGGCGTCGATTTTTTTGCGTGGCCAGGCAACTTCGACAATGGCGCCGCGCCGTTCGCGGTAGGGACTGAGGGTTTGGAAAGGGTCTGCGCCATTGGCGAATCTCAGCTGTGCACCGGTGCGCTGCAGCAGCGTTTTGGCAATGAACAGACCCAGGCCCATGCCTTCGTACTCGGGCCGCTGCTTCAGCTCGTTTTCGCCTCGGCGGCGGCGCACAAACGGATCGCCAATGCGGCCCAGCAGATGCGGCGGAAATCCCTGGCCATCATCGCAGATCCGCAAAATGATCCGGTCGTTGTTCCAGGCAGCATCTATCCAGACGGTGGAGTGGGAGAAATCCACTGCATTCTGCACCAGGTTGCGCAACCCGTGGATGATCTCAGGCTTACGCATAACTGTTGGCTGCTGGAAGTCACCTCCCTCCAGCGGCTCCTCATGGTAGATAACGGATTTGCCGCGGTTCATGTGCGGCTCTGCCGCTTCGGTCACCAGGGTTGAAAACGGCGCCTGACGTAAATGCAGATCGTCATTGCCGACCCGGCCCATGCCGCGCAGGATGTCGCGGCAGCGGTCGGCCTGTTCACGGATCAGCGCGGCATCTTCGCGCAGGTCAGGGCGGTCATCCAGCTCTTCGATCAGCTCGGCACTGGCGAGTTTTATGGTGGCCAGCGGTGTGCCCAACTCATGCGCCGCTGCCGCCACCACGCCGCCCAGGTCGGTCAGCTTTTGCTCGCGCGACAGCGCCAGTTGGGTAGCGCTGAGCGCATCCGACATTGAGCGCATTTCGTTGCTGACCCGGAAGGAATAGGCGCCGATGAACAGAATGGCGATGACAATGGCGATCCAATTGCCGAAGATGAACACATCGGGAATGCGCAGGATGAAACCTTGTTCGGTGCGCAGCGGCAGGTGGAACTCTGCCATCAGGGTGACAAGAATGACAGCGGTGGCACCGATGATCAGGGTGGAGCGCAGCCCCATAACAGCGGCGGAAATCGTCACCGGCCCCAGCACGAGTAAAGCAAAGGGGTTGTTCAACCCGCCGGTCAAATACACCAGGAAGGCCAGCTGCAGCAGATCGAACAGCACCATCAGGAAGTTCTCAAACTCGGTCAGGCGCTTGTTTTCCGGAAAAGCGAAGATGGCGATCAGGTTACCGGCGGCTGAAATACCAATAGCCAGATAGCACAGGCCCAGCTCCAACTGCAGGTTAAAGCGGTGCTGCGCCACGGCAATGGCGGTGATCTGCCCAGCAATGGCCACCCAGCGCAGCAGGATCAGGGTCCGCAGGCGGATCCAATGGCTGTGTTCCTGGCCGCTTGTCAGCCTGAAGATGCGATCGCTCATAAGGTTCGTTGCTCCCGCAGATGTGACGCCGTGCGCCAGTTGCATCGGCTGTGTTTCTTGATAGGTCTGGCGCTGCAAACGATCAACAACCCTTCCCTTACGAAAAGTGTGATCTCATGACCCGCGTCTATGCTCTCTTTGCTGTTGCTTTTGTTGCTGCCCTTGTGGGTGGTGCCTGGTTTATGACCCGCGGAGGGGCTGGAGGCGACAAATTCGCACAGTGCCGCAGCAGCCAGATCGCTGGCGGCACCGATACCATCGGCGG
>NZ_LUKH01000765.1:0-1713 GCF_001593695.1 Leisingera sp. F5
CCCGGGCCGTTACAAAGGCATGAGTGTTGCCGCGGAAGGTGCCGTTGTGTTCGGCGGGGCCGAATATGTCATGCGCGGGGCGCACCAGCATCAGCGCCATCGGCAGGCCAAAGCCCGAGATCGATTTCGCCAGGGTCACGATGTCCGGTGTGATCCCCATGTCCTCAAACGAGAAGAAGCCGCCGGTACGGCCGCAGCCGGCCTGGATGTCGTCGATGATCAGCAGGGCGCCGTGCTTTTTGGCCAGCGCGGCGATACGCAGCACCCATTCGGGGCTCGCGGCGTTCAGGCCGCCTTCGCCCTGCACGGTCTCCAGCAGGATCGCCGCCGGGGCATCAATGCCGCTGGAGGCGTCTTCCAGCATCGTCTCCAGATAGGCGGCGGTATCGGTGTCCGCCCCGAAATAGCCGTCATAGGGCATTCGGGTAACGCCGTTCAACGGGGTGCCGGCACCGCCACGGTGATAGCTGTTGCCGGTGGCCGCCAAGGCGCCCAGGGTGACGCCGTGAAAGCCGTTGGTGAAGGCGATGACATTGGTGCGGCCGGTCGCCTTGCGGGCCAGTTTCAGGGCTGCCTCAACGGCATTGGCGCCGGTCGGGCCGGTGAACATCACCTTGTGGTCCATGTTGTGCGGCCGCAGGATGTGCTGGTCGAAGGCGTCCAGAAACGCCGCCTTTGCATCGGTATGCAGATCCAGGCCGTGGGTAAGGCCGTCGGACGAGATATGCTCAATCAGGGCTGCCTTCATGTCCGGATCGTTATGCCCGTAGTTGAGCGATGAGCAGCCGGCTAGAAAGTCGATGTGCCGGCGTCCCGTGCTGTCAGTCAACTCAGAGCCGCTGGCATGGGTGAAAACCGCATCGAAGCCGCGGCAATAGCTGCGCGCTTCGGATTCACGGCGTTTGAAAATGGAAATCTCGGCTGACGTATCAGTCGGCATATTGTGTCCTCTTGGAACTAGGCAGGTCAAAACGGGCAGGCGCCACATGGATTAATGCGTCCTCAAGCTGTGCTGCCGGGCGCCTCGGAGAAATCGATCGTGATCATGTGCTCGGTACTTTGGCGGTCACGGAAATGCCCGGTCTGCGTGAAGTGGGGCCGGCTCTTCAGCGGCGCGCTCCGGTTGGCTGCGAATGTGTGGAACAATGCCCAGGACGCTCTGTTTTCTTGCGTGATTGTCGTTTGCAGCCGTTTGATGTTTTCGCAGGCCTCGCGGAGCAGCAGGCCGTTCAGCATCCGCGAGCCAAGCCCGGTCCCGCGGGCGTGTTCCGACACCGCCACCTGCCAGACAAACAGCGTTTCCGGATCGTCAGGCAGAACGTAGGCAGAAACCCAGCCAGCTATTTCTTCCTCGATCTCGGCAACCACGCAGGTCTCGCTGAAGTGGTCGCACTGGATCAGATTGCAGTACATGGAGTTTTCGTCGAGCGGCTTGCATGAGCGCACCAGCTCCCAGATTCCGGCTCCATCTTCCGCTGCGGGTTCGCGCAGCGCAGGTGTTGCTTTCCGGAAAAACTCTAATGCATGTCGCATCTGTCTCGGCGCCTCCATTTAATTTGACTGACTAAGTAACATCCCGAAGCGAAGCTTTTCAAGATAACGTCGCGCATTGCGTCAATGTGTCGTTTTTCTGCAATTTTTTGCGTATGCACGCCCATGGATGGAGCTATATATACTTTGTCTATCGAAGTAATTAGTTGTAAAATCACACTT
>NZ_LUKH01000766.1:0-1707 GCF_001593695.1 Leisingera sp. F5
AGGGTGGATTTGCCTGAGCCATTGACACCCAGAACGGCAACCCGCTGACCGGGAGTGACTGCCACCGCCTGCACATCCAGCGTCGGTGCGGCGTCGTCCTCATAGCGGAACAGGATCTCGCGCAGGTCGAACCGGCCCTCGATTTTCTGACGGCGAAGGTAGGTGCGTTCCTTCTCCTTCTCCTGCGGCGCCTGTGCAATCGCATCCAGCCCTTCAAGTGCGGCCTTGACGTTGCTCCAGCGCGCCAAAGTGCCGGCAAATTGCGTCAGCGGTGCCAAGGTGCGGCTGGTCAGGATGCCGGTTGCGATAATGGTGCCGACGGTGAATTCACCCGCGAAAACCAGCAGCGTGCCCAGCACCACAGCGGTGATATAGGTGGCCTGCTGCACCCCTTGCGACCAATAGGTGAGGGCGCTGGACAGCTTGCGCTGCTCAGTCGCGGAATGGGAGGACAGCGTGTTCAGCTCATCCCACAGCCGCAGCACCCGCTCTTCGCCACGCTGGGTTTTGACGGTGTCGAGTTCGGTGACGACCTCATGCAGCAGCCGTCCGGCCTTGGCATTGGCGCCTTGGGTCTGGCGGGTCAGGGCGATCATCTTCTTCTGCATGAAATAGGCAGGCAGCAGCATCAGAACGCCGCCCGCGACAATCACCCAGACCACCGGCCCGGCGATCGAGGCCACCAGCAGCAGGAAGACCGCGATAAACGGGATATCGGCCAGGGTGGAGATGGTGGAAGAGGTAAAGAACTCCCGCACCGAGCCGAAATCGCGCATTGCAGCAAACAGGCCGGAGGGCGGCAGCGGTTTCTTGTCCGAGCGCATGCCGATCAGGCGGCGCATCAGGTTGTGCTGCACCGACAGCTCGATCTGGCGGCCTGCGGCATCGGTCAGCCGGGCGCGGGCCAGCTTCAGCATCGCCTCCAGCGCAATCGCCAAAAAGGCGCCGACTGCAAGCACCCACAGTGTGGCTTGCGACTGGTGCGGCACCACGCGGTCGTAGACCTGAAGCGAGAACAGCGCGACCGAAACCGCCAGGATGTTGGCGACCAGAGATCCCAGCATGATCTCGCCCACCTGGCGGCGGTATTTCGGGAACTCGCTCCAGAACCAATGGCCGGGGTCGATCTGCGGTGTATGTTTCGCCGCCATCTGCTTCAGCGAGGGGCGGGCCGACAGCACGGTGCCGGTGAAATAGGGGCCGAATTCACCCAGCGGCACTTCGGTGCGGTTGTCCGCGCAGGCGGTGTCGTAGATGGTCAGTGTTTCTTCGGTCTGGCTCAGCACCAGCACGCATTGGCCGCCGGACATGACCGCAAGCGCGGGCCAGAGGGCTGGGTTCAAGGTTTGCTTTTCCAGGATCTTCGGCTGCAGCCCGGTCGTGTGCAACGCCTTGGCCAGTGAATGCAGCGACAGGTCGCCCGGTGTTTCACTCCACAGGAAGGCGGCGACGTCGCTGACCGGCACTTCGCTGCCCTTCAGAGCGGCCAGGGTGGCAATCAGGCTTGCGCGGTGCTGAATTCGGGTTGCTGCGCCCTCCAGCAACGAGCCGACTTCAGGCTGGGTGTCCTGCGGCGGGGCTTTTGGCAGCGGATTGGCGTCCGGAACGGGGACGGGCGCAGAGGCGGGCGTGTTGGCCGGCTGCATCGCCTCCGGTGCTCCGGTTCCGGAAACAGGCACCGCCCGCAGCACCGGCTTATTGCCGGAA
>NZ_LUKH01000767.1:0-1705 GCF_001593695.1 Leisingera sp. F5
CCGATCCGCGGCTGCCTGATCTGGTGGCGGCGGTGCGCGGGGAAATGGCCCGCTATGTCCGGGTCGCCGTCAATGCGCTTGGCGGGTTTGATCTGACCTGGAACCCGGATGTGCCCTTTGTCTGGCTGCGGCTTCCCTCGGGCTGGCGCGCTGCCGCTTTCACCCGCGCCGCGGAATCAAACGGGGTGCAGATCCGCTCGGCAGATGAATTTGCCCTGCGCGACGGCCGCGCGCCCCATGCGGTGCGCATTGCCATCAACGCGCATGTACCGCTGAAACAGTTCGAGGAGGCGATGCTGCGCCTGCGCGCCCTGCTGGACAACCCGCCCGAGCAGATCAGCGTTTGAAAATGGAAAGAGGCCGCTTTGGCAAGCCGCCCCCACCGGGTTGAAATGCTGCTGATTACTCTTCCAGTTTAACCCACAGCGGGACATCGTTGCCACCAAAGGACCAGTTGTCTTTGCCGGGGGCAATTCCGGCAGTGACCGCCGCAGCGACCAGTCCGGCGACCGATCCGCGGGCAACGATAACCCCGTCAAGTGTTGGCTGAACTTTGGTGTCCGCCGACCTGCCGGGCGCTTTGCAATTCACCCGCAGCGATGTTGGCCGATCTTTGAGCTTGGGCAAGCGAACCACCGCCGGCGTTGTGAACGAGGCGGAAAACTCGGCGGAGTCCAATGTTCAGACAGCTCCAGTCACTTCAATGCGTTCGGTGACGGAGGAGCGGTTGTTTCCGGACAAAACCTGCTGTCGCCGTTCTTCTTCATCCAGTTCAAAGAAGAAAGTGCGTATGAAGGGCTCGGTGTAGCCGGCAACGCGTGCTGCGGTGAGGCCGGTCTTGTAGGATACGGCAACCGGCGGCTGTTCCGCGGGCGCATATTGCATGCAACCAGTGACCAGCAGGGCCAAGGGAAAGGGGGCTAATTTGGAGAGTTTCAAGGTGGTGCTCTCTTGGTTGAATTTCGCCGGGCGGCTAGCCGGAGCAAGTGCCCTGGTGCAAGGAGGGGAGACAAATCAATAGAAAGTGTTGCCTAATCCGCTCTCCGCTTTGCCTGATAGTGCGGAAGGTGCGAAATTTGTGGGGTAAAATGATACCTAATTCTCAACATGTTGTTTTTGCTTATTTTATTATAGCTCGCCTCTGTTGACGTGGCTTTGTGATCCCCGTAAACCCCCTCCATCGCATTCAGGCGTTTCCTTCCGGGATTCTGCCGTCACGACAAACAGGATTGACCTGCCATGAAAACCTTCTCTGCTACACCGGCAGACATCGAGAAGAAGTGGATCCTGATCGACGCCGAGGGCGTTGTTCTGGGCCGCCTTGCCTCGATCGTTGCCATGCGCTTGCGTGGCAAGCACAAAGCGTCCTTCACTCCGCACATGGACATGGGCGACAACGTCATCATCATCAACGCCGACAAGGTGCAGATGACCGGTAAGAAGCGCGAAGAGCACTTCTACTGGCACACCGGCCACCCGGGCGGCATCAAATCGCGCACCAAACAGGAAATCCTGGAAGGCGCGCACCCCGAGCGCGTTGTGACCCAAGCGGTCAAGCGCATGCTGCCGGGCAACCGCCTGAGCCGTCAGATCATGACCAATCTGCGTGTCTATGCCGGTGCCGAGCACCCGCATGAAGCACAGGCCCCCGAAGTTCTGGATGTTGCATCCATGAACAAGAAAAACACCCGGAGCTAATGTAGAT
>NZ_LUKH01000768.1:0-1701 GCF_001593695.1 Leisingera sp. F5
CCAATCGCCAGCGCCAGTGCCATCCAGCCGGTAGTGATCTGCCGCAGCAGCAGCCAGCCAAACACGGCGCTCATCACCGGCACCAGCGTGAACACCGCCGCGGCACTGACCGGCGCCGCTGTCTGCAGCCCGTAGAACATCAGCACAAAATAGCCGCCGAACAGCCCGCCCAGCACTGCAAACCGCCAGGGCGCGCGGAAATGCACCCGCTGCAGCCCGGTGGTGGCCAGCGCCGCGACACCGATCACCACAGCGGCAATACCAAACCGCGCCGCATTCAAGGCCGCTGGTGCAATCTCGTTGGCGACCATGACACCCAGCGAGAAAGACCCCGCCACCAATGCCGAAAACAACAGCATCGCCAGATGCCCGCGCAGTGCCTCGCTCACAGCTGCCAGTCCTTTACCTGCTCCTTAAGGAACGTCAGGAACGCCTGCACCTTAGTGGTCCGGTGCAGATCCACATGGGTCACCAGCCACAATGCGCCTTCCCAGTCTTCCTGCGGTGGCATCATCTCCACCAGATCCGGTTGCCGCCGCGCCTCCCAGGCCGCCATAAAGCCAATCCCGGCACCGCTGCGGACCGCCGACTTCAGGGTAAAGCCATCGGTACAGCGAAAGGCGATGGCCTCAGCCGGCGCATTGGCCCGCAACCAGCGCGAAAACGGCGCCCTGCTGCTCTCATCGTCCTGACCGACAAACCGGTGATTGGGAATATCCTCGACACCCTTCAGCATTCCGTATTCTTCGGCATAAGCCTTGGAAGCATAGAGACCGATCTGCTGTTTCATGAAAGGCTGCACCACATTGTCGGGCTGATCCGGTGCATTGCCTGCGCGGATCGCCACATGCGCCTCGCCGTATTCCAGCCGGAACAGCCGGTCACCGGTCAGGTAACGGATAATCAGCCCCGGATGCATATCCTGAAACAGCTTCAACGCCGGCACCATCATCGGTGCAAAGGACGCCAGCGAGGTCACAACCAGCTCGCCCGACACATCGTCGCCCTGCCCTTTCAGCCGCCCGACCAGCTGGCTGAACTGGTCATCGGTCGCCTGCGCCACCCGCAGCAAGTCCTGACCGGATTCCGTCGGGGTATAGCCGCGGGCATGACGCTGAAAAAGCTTAACGCCCAGCCGCGCCTCGATCGCATCGATATGCCGGATCACCGTCGCGTGATGCACGCCCAGCACCTCGGCGGCACCGCTGACCGTGCCCATGCGGGCCACTTGATAGGCGGTGCGGACTTCGTCCCAATTATCCATGGCGGCCTCCTTGCCGGCGGAATAGCGCTTTTTTTGCAAAAACGCACAATTCATGTGATTGAAGCAGCGTTGCGTTCGAAAATGCAATAACCCAAATTCCTGTCAGCAACAAGCACAGGAATACTGTAATGACCCGTACCATCCTTCATATCGACTCCTCCGCCCGCACCGACGGCTCCGTTTCCCGCGATCTTTCGGCGCAGATCACCGGCCGCCTTGGCGCTTCCGATGTGATCCGCCGCGATCTGGCTGCGCCGCTGCCGCTGCTGGACGGCGCCTGGATCGGGGCCAACTTCACCCCGGCAGACCAGCGCAGCGATGAACAAAAGCAGCTGCTGGCCCTTTCCGACTCGCTGGTGGAGGAACTGAAACAGGCCGATACCATCGTGATCGGCACGCCGATCTACAACTTCTCGGTGCCGTCCACACTCAAGGCC
>NZ_LUKH01000769.1:0-1700 GCF_001593695.1 Leisingera sp. F5
GGCTGGTGCCGATCTGATGATTGCACCCGCTGGTGAACTGCCAGCACCGCTGTCCGCTGCGATTGGCACAGGATGCTACAAGGTGGAACGAGCTCAGGACGGCCGCCATTTCCGCGCGTCCCGAGTTGCAAATCACTACAAATCCGGCATCGCGGGCTGGGCTGAGACAGTAGAGATTATAGTGATTCCTGATGCCGCAGTCCGCGCCGAAGCGCTGCGGGACGGATATGTCGATGTCGCTGCATTGCCGGAACCGCGCGGCCTCCTGAAGCGCGGGAAATTCCTGTATCATCCGTCTTCCAGCAATATGGCTTTGGCCGCCCGGCTCAATGTCGGCATTCCGCGAAAAGTAGGTCAGCGCGAACCGATGGATGACGGGCGGATCACTGAGCGCTGGTGGATGGCCTGAGCGGCCATCCCCAGTATTGACGCTTCAGCTTTCCTGACGAATGTAGGCTATAACGTTCTGGACATCGTCATCTTTCTTCAAACCTCTGAAACCCATGCGGTTACCGGGCACCACACTCTTGGGATCTGTAAGAAAGGCCGCTAGCTGGCCTTCGCTCCAGGTCAGGTTGGCGTCCTTAAAGGCGCTTGAGTATTTAAAGCCATATGCCGCGGCGGAACCAGTACCCATGATGCCGTGCAGGCTGGGGCCGGCACCGTTTTTGCCTTCTTCAAAGCTGTGGCAGGCCTGGCACTTGCGGAACACTTTCTTGCCCTTGGCCGGATCGCCTGACAGCGCCACCTCAGTTTCCTGTGCTGCAGGGGCCGTCTGGGCGGTGTTGCTACCAGCTTCAAACACAAACCGGGCGGTAACCGGGACGGTGCGGGTAATGCCGGAGAGTTTCGCAAGCTCTTGCAGGATATCAACGCCTTTGGTCAGGCCCGCGTCCTCAACACCCAGAAACAGCAGATCATTGGTGGTGACCATGACCTTCTGGTCCGACAGGCGGGCCACAAACATTTCCGTTTCCACAGGAATATCGCGCCTCAGCAGGCTCAACTTGCCTTCCACATCCGCAACCAAAGTGCCGCCTGCAGGCAGCGCCTCCAGCGCAGCGATGTCAACCTTGGCCGTCAGCGTGGCCTGAGGTTCGCCATTGAACACATGATCAATCATTCGTTCGTTGCGGATATCAATGAAGGTCTCCACCGATGGCAGCGAAATTGCCACAGTGACAGTGCCGTCCTTGCTCACATTGCCGGTCAGCTCTTCAAAGCTGTGCACTTCGCCCACTGTGTCTTTTTTAACCGAACCAAAGGCGAGCTTGGAGCTTGCGCCGTCCAGCACCCAGTCTGCCGACAGCGCGGATTGGCCTGCAAAAATAAGCGCCGCAACAGAAATGCCACGAAACAGTGAGTTGAGCATCCTATGTCCTTCCTATTATCAATGACCTTGCGGCGCGGCGTCTTGACCGGCCCTGAGATCAAAACACGGCAGGAGCGCGGATTATTCGCTGGTTCGGCAAAAATTCGGCTGAGGAAGAGGTTCGGGAGGGGATAAGCCCCATCTATCCCCGGTTGTGGCGGTTTTGCCTGATGCAGACCGGGCGGCGGGACCGGGCGGATGATCTGGCGCAGATGACCTGTCTGCGCGCACTGGAAAAACACGCAGGCTATCAGGCAGGCACGCATCTGGACCGCTGGCTGTTCCGGATCGCGCACCGGCTGTGGCTGAACGAGTTGCGGGCAACGGC
>NZ_LUKH01000770.1:0-1698 GCF_001593695.1 Leisingera sp. F5
CCGTTGGAGGTGGCTCAACCAGCGATGTCGTCTTTGGCGGAACCGAGGATGATTTCCTTAACGGCGGATATGGTCATGACCGATTGAACGGCGGTTCTGGGGCTGATCGTTTCTTTCATCTTGGCAGGAATTCCCATGGGACCGATTGGATTCAAGATTATAACGCCACGGATGGGGATGTCCTGATGTATGCTGGCGACGCCACAGCCGCCGATTTCATCGTACAGCGCGCGACGACAGAGGGAGCGGGCAGCGCCGATATTGCCGAAGTTTTTGTCACCCACCGGGGCACAGGTAATCTGCTGTGGGCTTTGGTTGATGGCGACGCGCAGGATAGCCTCCAAATGCTGGCCGCAGGCCAGACGTTCGACATTTTTTGATTACACGAACGACCTGAGACACTGACCGCGCATAGCACGTGGATCAGAAACTGGTGCAGACCGGCCGGATCCCGATGGGGGCGGCCGAACTGCTGCTGCAGGGCGGATCGGAGATTGCCAGCCATTTTCTGGCCCAGCCGGAACCGCCGAGGCTGCCGCCGGAACCCTTTGCCTCGCTTGGGGCGAACACCTATCTGATGTGGAAGGAATGGCGGTCCGGGAAGGAATAAGGGTTTGGGGGCGCTGCCCCCGGCCTGCGGCCTCCCCCGGAGTATTTTTGCAAAGATGAAGGGGATTTGGGCCATGGAGGCCCGGATCCCATGGCTTCAAGGCAGGCTCAGCTTGGCCATGCGGCCGCCATCGACGGTATAAACCTGCCCGGTGATGAAACCGGCATCCGTTGACGCGAGGAAGGCCACCAGTGCCGCCACTTCCTGCGGCCTGCCGGTGCGGGCGACCGGGTGGATGCCCGCGATATCGCGGCGAAAGGCGCCGGGGTCGGGCATGCCTTCGATGAAATCCAGATTCAGGTCCGTGTCGATCCAGCCCGGCGCCACCGCGTTGCAGCGGATGCCTTCAGGCCCGTGATCCACTGCCACTGCACGGGTCAGGCCGTGCAGACCTGCCTTGGAGGCGCAATAGGCGGCGTGGCCGGGGTTGCTGCCCAGACCCTCGATCGATCCTGTATTGACGATGCTGCCGCGGGATTCGCGCAGGTGCGGCAGAGCCGCCTGGATCATCAGGAAGGGAGCCGTCAGGTTCACCGTCAGATTGCGCTGCCAGTCGGCGAGGGTCATATCCTCGACGCTGGCCTCCTGCATCATGCCGGCGTTGTTGACCAGCACATCCAGCCCCCCTGCCCTGCTGACGACGTCTGTCACCACTTGTGCGGGGCTGTCCGAAACAGTGAAATCCGCCGGGATCGCCTCAAATTCGGCATCCTCACCGCGCTGTGCGGTGAAAACGCGGGCGCCTTCGTCGCGCAGACGGCGGGCGATGGCCTGGCCGATGCCGCTGCGGCCGCCGGTAACAAGCGCAACCTTGCCTTCGAACCGGCTCATGACACCGGTTTCCCGCCGTTGACCTCAACCAGCGCGCCGCACATGTAACGGGCAGCGCCTGAAGCCAGGAACAGGATCACATCGGCGATGTCTTCCGGCTCGGCAATGCGGCCCAGCGGCACGGATTTGCCCAGCTCCGCCACCGCGGAATCTGGATCAAAGCCGCGTTTGGCAAAGCCTGAGCGCAGCATCGGCGTGTTCACCTCGTTCGGGCAGACGGCGTTGATGCGGATGCCCTGATGGGCGTGATCCATGCC
>NZ_LUKH01000771.1:0-1698 GCF_001593695.1 Leisingera sp. F5
CCTATATCGGCGAGCTGAACTTTCTGCCCGGTCACCGCGGCAGACGGGCGGAGCGGCTGGAGCCCTTCATGCGGATCTTTCAAATCCTGGCGATCCAGAAATGGGATGTGGACTGGATCTACGCCTTCATCCCCGATCGCCACATGCAGGCCCGGCTGGACCTGGTCTACGGCTTCAGCCGGGCAATTCCGCGGGCGCAGAAGTGGCGCGATCCGGAACCGGAAGTGCGCAGCAGCACCGAATGGTTTGTCGGCGCGTCCCGGCTGGAAATGGAGCACATGCTGCAAAGCGACTTAGCCAAATTTGATGTCCTGTGAGAAATTGGCCACCATCAGCTTGCCGTCCGGCAAATATACCGGGGCCAGAACCCGCCGGTACTGCCGGGTAAAGCGGCGCCCGTTCAGCAGGTTCACGTCGATCGACGGATGGGTGATCACCGGCTCGCCGCGGCTGATCGCCTCGCTGTGCGCCAATACCAGATCAGAATTGAGCCTGTCGCTGAACCCGTTCAGGGTGCTCCGCAGCTGCTCGCTGCTTGCCACCTCAAAACAAATCGAGGCCAGGCTGGCCGGACCTGACTTGATCGGCTGAATACGGTTCTTCTCCGCATCCGGCGGGCTGAACAAGTCCACCTGATGCTGCAGCTGGTCAAAGCCTTCCAGACGGCCGCTGTTGGCAAACCACCAGTCCAGGAAGTCCTGCAGCGACACGTCGCAGCCTCGGTACTGGCGGGAGCGGGCAGCCGATTGCAATTGAGCATTGAGAATTTCAAATGCCTTGCGTCCTGCCTCCTCCGCCCGGCGGTCCGGCAGCAGCTCGAGACCCGCAGTGTCCGACGAGAAATAGTGAAACGACACCCCCAGCCCGCGCGCCAGCGCATCCAGCATGCTCCAGCCGATTTCACGCTCGTTCTTCAGCGCGCTGTTGAAAGTGCCATAAGGAATCCCGCATTTCAGCGCCGCCTGCCGGTTGGACAGGTTCATATCCGTCAAAAGCGCGGAGATTTTTTTGTGAATAAGCGCCATATGCGTAAGATCTTTCATATTTAGCGAAACATCTTGCATAAAACAACCGGCACGGCAATGCAGTGCCCGCGTTGATTTCGGTGGCGGCCTGGAAACCCGGCTCATGCCCTGGATGACCCAGCAGCCCGCAGAAAACCATTCCCGGCGGCCGCTGGAAACAGGCGAATGGGTCAGGGTTGGCGCACCATCCGGAGATCTTGCCAAGGCCGTCCTTCCGGGCGCCATCGCGACCCGCTCCATCCCGCGGCACGGCGCGCCCGGCACCTTCCGGCTGAGTTCCGAGGTTGATGCGCATCAGGCGCAGTCGATCCTTGATATTCTGCCGACCTCCAAAAGCACGCTGGCCATGGTGCGTGACTACGGGTCCCATTTGCCTGCTGTGATCGACCAGCCGTTGAACGGCGGAACTCTGGTTGATGCCTTTCAGCCGGCGGCCGAGGCGCTGCCCCTTTGGGAACCGCGCATCAGCCTGGGCCGGGTGCAAGTTCCGGATGCCCGGCCGGGCTATGCGGAGCTGGAGCTGATCGTAAGCAGCGCCTGGAGAGCACCGGGCTTTCAACTTGACGGCTGGAAGTTCCAGGGAAGGAGTTCGCCGGCCGACTGGCAGGGTGACCTGTGACCTGCACCCCGTAGAGTCCGCGGTTATTAGTTCTCTCTGTTCAGGGTTTGGTCC
>NZ_LUKH01000772.1:0-1692 GCF_001593695.1 Leisingera sp. F5
GTGCAAATCAGCCCATGCGATCAGCACGGATCTGCGCACTCTGGAAGAAGCCATGCGCGGTGCCGACGTCTTTCTGGGCGTATCGGTCAAGGGCGCGGTAACCCAGGAGATGGTCGCCGCGATGGCCGACAATCCGGTGATTTTTGCGATGGCAAACCCGGATCCGGAAATCACTCCCGAAGAAGCGCATGAGGTGCGTGTCGATGCAATCGTCGCCACCGGCCGGTCCGATTACCCGAACCAGGTCAACAACGTGCTGGGATTCCCCTACCTGTTCCGCGGCGCGCTGGACATCCACGCCCGCGCCATCAACGACGAGATGAAGATCGCCTGTGCCCATGCTCTGGCAGCACTCGCGCGTGAGGATGTGCCGGATGAAGTGGCGCTGGCCTATGGCAAGTCGCTGTCATTTGGCCGCGACTATATCATTCCGACGCCCTTTGATCCCCGGCTTATCCATCGGATCCCGCTGGCGGTGGCAAGGGCAGGCATGGACACCGGTGCCGCCCGCCGTCCGATCGTGGACATGGACGCCTATGAGGTGGGATTGAAATCCCGCATGGATCCGACCGCCTCTATCCTGCGCGGATTGAATGCCCGTGCCCGGTCCGCCCAGTCCCGGATGATCTTTGCCGAAGGTGATGACCCGCGTGCGCTGCGCGCTGCAGTGATGTACCAGCGTTCCGGCTTTGGGAAATCACTGGTTGTAGGCCGGCAGGAGGATGTGCGCACAAAACTGGAAAAAGCCGGCCTTGGCGATGCCGTGCGGGAGCTGGAAATTGTCAACGCTGCCAACACGCCGAATTTCGATTTGTACAAGGACTTCCTGTACAGCCGCTTGCAGCGTAAAGGCTTTGATCACAAAGATATTCACCGGCTGGTAGGACGTGACCGGCACGTGTTTGCCAGCCTGATGCTGGCGCATGGGCATGGCGATGGTCTGGTTACCGGTGCAACCCGGAAATCGGCCCATGTTCTGGAACGGATCAACCATGTGTTTGATGCCGATGCCGATCATGGTGCCGCTGGTGTGACTGCGCTGCTGCACAAGGGGCGGATCGTGCTGATCGGGGATACGTTGGTGCATGAATGGCCGGATGAGAACCACTTGGCAAACATCGCTGAACGTGCGGTGGGTGTTGCCCGCCACATGGGGCTTGAACCGCGGGTGGCCTTTGTCAGCTTCTCCACCTTCGGTTACCCAGTGTCGGAACGCGCGGAAAAGATGCATGTCGCGCCCACCGTTTTGGATAAACGCGGTGTTGATTTCGAATACGAAGGCGAGATGACCGTTGATGTGGCGCTCAACGAGCGGGCCCAGCGGTATTACCCGTTCCAGCGCTTGACCGGCCCGGCCAACATCCTGATTGTACCGGCCCGCCATTCAGCTTCGATTTCGGTCAAGCTTATGCAGGACAGATTTGCCCTCCATCACCGGTTTGGACCCCAATGCCCCCAGATTGCCCAGCCCCAGCACCGCGGTGCCGTTGGAGATAACCGCAACCAGATTGCCCTTATTGGTGTAATCATAAGCAGTTTCAGGGTTTTCCGCGATCGCCTCGCAAGGCACCGCAACGCCTGGAGAGTACGCCAGCGACAGATCCCTCTGCGTTGTCATCGGGACAGTGGCATTGATCTCCCATTTGCCCGGAGACGGCTCCAGGTGAAACGCCAGGGCTTCCTCGTCGGTGA
>NZ_LUKH01000773.1:0-1692 GCF_001593695.1 Leisingera sp. F5
TCCGGGCGCGGGCCTGGGATTGCTCTTTTTCCACTGCGGCTTCGGCGCTCAGACCGCGGGCGATGTCTTCTTCCATCCGCCGCATCCAGCCTTTGGAATTGGCAAACATCCGATAGGCCTCAAGAACCTGCAGCTGGTCTTTATCTCCGTTGCGGGAGACTTCCAGCATTTTGTCAACGCCGACCCGCAGTTCCTCGACTGCGCTGTTCATCCGCTCCAGCTCACGTTGGGGATCGTCGGCAATCGGATTGGTCACGATCACCCGCGGCTCGTGCAGCCAGACGTGGCCTTCTGCCGCGCCTTCCTGGGCGGAGGTGCCGTGGATCAGAACCGGCTGCTGGTGCAACGGCGACAGGGCCGCGCCTTCGCCGACGAAGGCGCCCAGCTCGGTCATCTCCGCGATGACCATCGCCACCACTTCCAGCGCATAGACCGCATCGGCTGAAAACTCGCGCCCCTCCTTGGACTGAACCACCAAGACGCCCAGCATCTCGCCCAGCCGCTGCACCGGCACCCCAAGGAAAGAGGAAAACCGCTCCTCCCCGGTCTCGGGCATGTAGCGGAACCCTTTGGCATTGGGCGCATCCGGGGTGTTCACCACCTTGCCGTATTTCGCCACCCGGCCCACCAGGCCCTCGCCGATGCGCATCCGGGTCTGGTGCACCGATTCGCGGTTCAGACCCTGGGTCGCACACAGCTCCAGCGTTTCCTCGTCGCGGAACAGATAGACCGAGCACACCTCGGTTCCCATGCTGTCGGCGATCAGATGGGTGATTTTGTCGAGCCGCGCCTGGCCGGCATCATCGCCCGCCATCGCCTCGCGCAAGCGAACCAGAAGCTTCCTGCTTTCGGATTCTGTCGTGTCAGCCATTGCCACCCTCTCCCGAGGTCATTTCTCGCGCACCGCCGCCCTGACTGATCTCCGCAGAACGGATACCCCTCAGAGCAGTACGCCAGTGCTCTCTCCTCCACCCACTTGTCCCACCCCAGCGGAAAAAGTCCAAGTGTTTTTGCAGCATTGCCCGCAATCAGAGCAACCTGTCACGGCATTGCGCAAAATACCGCCAGCAGCAGGCCAGACACAACAAAGGCGCCGGATCGGCGCCTTTGCAACTTACAGATAACTGTTTCCCGTTGGGCGCTTAGCCGGCTTTTTCCAGCTCAAAAGCATCATGCAGCGCCTGTACGGCCAGCTCCATGTATTTGCGGTCGATCAGCACCGATATCTTGATTTCGGAAGTTGTGATCACCTTGATGTTGACGCCCTCATCCGACAGCACCTTGAACATCTTGGCGGCCACGCCGGACTGCGAACGCATGCCGATGCCAACCACAGAAACCTTGGCCACATCCTTGTCGGCCAAGAGTTCGGCATAGTTCAGCTCGCCCTTTTCCTTGATTGCCAGCAACGCCTGCTCAGCGCGCGCCACCTGGTCAGTCGGGCAGGAGAAGGTCATGTCGGTGCGGCCCTCGTCCGAGATATCCTGCACGATCATATCGACATTCACCCCCGCATCGCTGAGTGTGGTAAAGATGGTCGCCGCGATGCCGGGGCGGTCGGCCACCGACTGCACGGTCAGCTTGGCCTCGTCACGGGAATAGGCCACACCGGCCACAACATTGGATTCCATGATTTCCTCCTCGGCACAGACCAGGGTACCGGCCTCGTCACTTTGTTCCTCGAAACTGGAC
>NZ_LUKH01000774.1:0-1689 GCF_001593695.1 Leisingera sp. F5
GGCAAGAAACTGTAATGCATGGCGGAGGCTGCCGGAAAAGCTCTCCTCCGGGCCAGTGCTGCCATATGGAAAAGGCAACTGGCACGGTCCATTGCCATTAAAAAGCAAAAAGGCCGCCGGTCAGGGGCGGCCTTGTCATTTCTGTTGCGGGGCCGTGCCGGGCGTAGCCCCTTGGGTGATCCAGCAACGCAGGGGGCTGCACACAGGACAGGGCGGTGAAGCTCAGCCGCGGAACCGGCCAAGCAACCGCGCCGCAAGCGAACTTGTGACTGACGGCTCAGAAGCCCGCGCTTGGCCCGCGAGCCAGCCGCGCTTGGCAGCCGACTGCGCAATCTCCGGTTCAATGACCTCTTCTGCCGTCAGCACTCTGCGCACCTCCGCCAGGATTTCTGCTTCGCTGCCCTCGGCTGACGGGCCTTCCACAACTGCGGCAAACTCCGGTTGAAAGGTCTGGTCCATGGGGCAACTCCCTAGCGTGAAACTCTGGCAAACACCCGGTTATACGGGAGCTGTTTTCTATGTCTCCACCCTATCCTATTTCGTCCTGAACTGGCCCATTTTGTGTAAAATTAGTTAAAATCCCGCCGCGAAAGGCTAAATCTGGGGACATTCACCCGGCGTGCAAGTAACTGTGCACAGGCGAGCATCAATGACGGCCAGTCCTCACCGCATCAGACCGTGTGAAGGTCTCGCCATCTGACAAAGAATGCAGAAAGGCCGCCCCGGTGGGACGGCCTTCATTATCTGTCCCGGCATCATCGATCCGGCTACCGTTAATCCGGGCTGTGCGCCTCAGACCGCTTTCTTGCGGCTTTCTTCCAGGTAAATCTCGCGCAAGCGCTTGGCGATCGGGCCGGGGGTCCCGTCGCCCAAGGCCACACCGTCGATCTCTACCACCGGCATCACAAAGGCCGAAGCCGAGGTGGTGAAAGCCTCATCCGCTTCCTTAGCTTCGTCGATGGTGAACAGGCGCTCTTCGATTTCCATCTGCGCTTCTTCCGCCAGACGCAGCACTGCGGCGCGGGTGATGCCGTGCAGGATGTCATTGGACAGCGGCCGGGTCACGATCTTGCCGTGCTTTACGTAATAGGCGTTGTTCGAAGTCCCTTCGGTGACATGGCCATCCTCGATCAGCCAGGCATCGTCGCAGCCGGCCTTCTTGGCCATCATCTTGCCCATTGACGGGTACAGCAGCTGCACGGTCTTGATGTCGCGGCGGCCCCAGCGGATGTCCTCGATCGAGATAATCTTGGCGCCCTTCTGCGCAGCTGGGCTGTCGGCCAAGCCCGGCTTGTTCTGGGTGAACAGCACCAGCGACGGCGGGGTATCGGCGGAGGGGAACACAAAATCACGGTCGCCATCGGAGCCGCGCGAGACCTGCAGGTACACCAGGCCTTCCTCGATGCCATTCAGTTCCACCAGCTTGCGGTGGATTTCCAGCAGTTCGTCCTTGGCGCAGGGCGAGGCCATGTCCAGCTCTTTCAGCGAGCGGTCCAGACGCACAGCGTGGCCGTCAAAATCGATCAGCTTGCCGTCCAGAACCGAGGTCACTTCATAAACCGCATCGGCAAACAGAAAGCCGCGGTCAAAGATTGAAACCTTGGCTTCCCCCTCGGGCAAGTATTCGCCATTCACATAAACGGTACGGGTCATGGTATTCTCCTCAGCCCCAGAGTGCAGCCACAGGCG
>NZ_LUKH01000775.1:0-1688 GCF_001593695.1 Leisingera sp. F5
ATGCAGAGCGTGCCGGCATCGATACCGGCAGCCTTGCGTATCTCGGCCGCGCCCGCACCGCCAATGGCGAGGTGCGCACGGCCTCGGTCTGGATCGAAGAAATGTCGCTGGGCGGCATCACCGACACGGACGTGCGCGTGTGGGTGAACCAGGGCGAGCTGGAGCAATCCCTCTTGGGAATGGGTTACCTGCAGCGCTGGTCCAGCATCGAAATCCGCAATGGCGCATTGGTGCTGACCCGCTGATCATGCGCCTGGCGGCGCAGGCCTCCGGCAGGGGTATTTAGGACCAGAAAGAAGCCAAGGCACTTTTCTTCCTTTGGGCAAGAGGGGCAGCGCCGCTGCCCTGCGATCACCCTTTGTCCGGAACCGGCAGAATGAAGCCGTTGATCGGATAGACCCGCCCGTATGCCCCCGGATTGCTTTCCAAGCGAACGGCGGACCAGTCGTTTGCCGCAGACACGTCAATCACCGCCATGCCCAGCGACACCTTGTTGCGGCGCCAGTTGGCGTGATTGATCCGGATCCGGCGCGAATCCTCTACCTTGGAGACCACTGCCACATGCCCCAGCGGGTTGGAGCGGGTCGCCCGGAACGCCATCACCGCGCCTGTTTGCGGCTGCTGGCCGCGGCTGAACTGTCCTTTGGCCTGTGCCCACCAGGTTTTGGCATTGCCGAAAATCTCAATCCCGCTGGCATTGCGGGCAAAGGGCACGCACCAGACACGGCTCCCTCTGGATTGCAAAGACTGGACTTCCTGAACCGCGTACTCCAGACGCGCGGCCTCGGCCTCGGCCCGGGCCACCGATCCGCCTTGAATATCACCGCAATTGGCAAGGAACAGCAGCCCCGCCCCAACAAACGGCAGCAGCCGCGCCCGACGGAACGCATGTGATATATTCATCTGTCCCCCAGTGTCCTGGTCTTTTGGTCTGATCTTTTGACCGGGAGGATTACTGCGGCAGCGCCTTTTGCGCGAGCATTTCCTGCCAAGCTGAAACAAATCTGAACAAAATTGGCAAAATCCCGCCGATACCGCGGGCTGACAGGCCGGTTTCCCGGCCTATTTCTCGGCCTTCTTCTCCCAGCGCCCGCCCTCTTCGGACCAGTATTGGGCGGAACAGCCGGCATCTGTCAGGGATTTCCACTGGCTGCGGGCGTGCTGCACGGCTTGCGGATCGGTGCCATCGAACAGAATGCAGACACGGCTCAGCGTCTGAACCTCATCGGCGCTGACCGCGGCGCCATCCACCGCCATCACACAGTCCGGGGTATTGGCGGCCTCCGGCCCTGCGGTCAGCAGAACCGGCTGCAGCGCGTCATGGGGGCCGCCCGCCAGGCCATGGGGCAAGAAGCTTTCCTCCGGCCCCAGCCACAGACGGTCATCCAGCCAGGCCATGCGCTCGGGGTCGCGCCCGCGCACCGCAATGCGCCAGCCCGCCCCGCGCGCCTTGTCCAGAAGGACCGGCAAAGTCTCCTCCAGCGGCCTGCGCGTCAGATGATAGAAATAGGCAGCGCCCATAAGTGTTTATTCCGCCTCGAACTTATCCGCGACCAGACGGTTCAGTGCCATCACGCCCCAGCCGGTGGCGCCTTTGGGCGCATAGTCCGTTTCCGCCTTGACCGAGGCAACGCCGGCAATGTCCAGATGGATCCAGGGCATATCGTCCTTGATGAACCTTGCCAGGA
>NZ_LUKH01000776.1:0-1688 GCF_001593695.1 Leisingera sp. F5
AAAGGGGCCGGGCTGCTCAGGTCCGGCCCCTTTTGTCTTTGATTGTACATAGAGACGGGGGCGGGCATGGCAGGCAGCGCAGCAGTGCTGGAGGACGGCAGCCTGATCAGCAGGCTGGACCAGCGGTTATTGAAAGCGGAGCGCTTGCTGGCGCTTTTGAGCGGTATCGCAGTGTTTTCACTGATGATCCTGGCAGTGGTCTCGGTCGGCGGGCGGAATGCAATGAATGCGCCCTTGCCCGGCTATGTGGATTGGATCGAACAGATCATGCCGCTGATTGCCTTTATGGGTATTGCCTATGTGCAGCGCGACGGCGGCCACATCCGGATGGACATCGTTATCGCCGCGTTGCGGGGGCGGGCCATGTGGCTGTTTGAGCTGATCTCGGTCCTGCTGATCCTGCTGCTGATTATGGCTCTGGTCTGGGGCAGCTGGTCGCATTTCCTGCGCTCCTTTGATTTTGCTGCCCCCTGGTGGAGCCGTGACAGCTCCATCGATATCGGCATTCCGATCTGGCCAGCCAAGCTGCTGGCGCCGGTGGCCTTTGCGGTTCTGGGCCTGCGGCTGCTGCTGCAGATCTGGGGCTACGGCCGCGCCTTGGTGCTGGGGCTGGAGACACCCGTCGCCGTGCCGCTGGTCCTGACCGCGGCAGAGCAGGCGGCGGCAGAGGCTGAGCAACTGGAAGGCCATGACAGCAGTACCAGTGATAAGTCTGCTGGCGGGCAGGGGTAGGGCATATGGAACCCATTGATATCGGCCTGTGGGTCACGGGCGGCCTGCTGGCGATGGTGGTCTTGGGGATGCGGGTGGCCTTTGCCGCCGGCCTCGCGGGCCTCATCGGCCTCATTTGGATCTTCTGGGCCAAGTTCGGCTACGATCCGGCGCGCTTTGGCAAGGCGCTGACCGTTTCGGTCAAGATCGCAGGCCAGGTGCCACACTCCAAGGTCTCCAGCCAGGCGCTGAGCCTGATCCCGACCTTCATCCTGATCGGTTATCTCGCCTATTACGCAGGGCTGACGCGGGCGCTGTTCGAGGCGGCCAAACGCTGGATTGCCTGGCTGCCCGGGGGGCTCGCGGTCTCCACTGTCTTTGCCACCGCGGGCTTTGCCGCTGTGTCCGGCGCCAGCGTGGCAACCTCCGCCGTCTTTGCCCGCATCGCCATCCCGGAAATGCTGCTGATCGGCTACAACAAGCAGTTCGCCGCCGGTGTGGTGGCGGCCGGCGGCACGCTGGCGTCCTTGATCCCGCCCTCGGCGATCCTGGTGATCTATGCCATCATCGTCGAGCAGGACGTGGGCAAGCTGTTGCTGGCAGGCTTCATCCCCGGCGCCTTTTCTGCCGTGGTTTATGGCCTGCTGATTGTCGGCATCGCTGTGATCTTCAAATCCGTGGGCCCGCCTGTCAAAGGCTTCACATGGGGCCAGCGCTTTGCAGCGCTTCCCGGTGCCTTGCCGATCATCTTTGTGGTCGTGATCATCATCTGCTTCGTTTACAACCCCTTTGGCGGCGACGCCTGGGGCACGCCGACCGAAGGCGGCGCGCTGGGGGCCTTTGTGGTGTTCTGCATGGCGGTCCTGAAGGGGATGAAATGGGCTGAGCTTAAATCAGCACTTCTGGAAACGGCCAAGCTGACAGTGATGATCTTCACCATCATCTGGGGCGTGCTGATCTATGTGCGTTTTCTAGGG
>NZ_LUKH01000777.1:0-1687 GCF_001593695.1 Leisingera sp. F5
ATCCGGTACCAGCACCTCCACCGGGTTCTGGCCGAGGGCAATTTTGTGCTTTGTGCCAGCGAGGGCCGGTTGAACGGCGCCCATACCAGCTTCTATGACCTTTACCGTATTGAGTCCGGCAGGATCGCTGAACACTGGGACACGGTTGAGACCATCCCGCCGCGCAGTGAATGGAAAAATGATAACGGCAAGTTCTGACGCGTCCGCCTGCGCCGCCCTTTTCGTTCTGCGAGGTCCGGTCCTATACTGAGTGCCAGTTGGTTAATTGGCGGGAGGGTTACATGCCTGAACTGGAATTCTGGTATTCGATCGGCAGCACTTACAGCTACCTCACAGTGATGCGGATCACGGATGCGGCCGCCCGGGCCGGCGTGCTCGTGCGCTGGCGCCCCTTCAACGTCCGCCACGTCATGACGGTGCAGAACAACGTCCCCTTCAAGGACAAGCCGGAAAAGACCGCCTACATGTGGCGCGACATCGAACGCCGCGCGCAGCACTACGGATTTCATCCCAGGCTGCCGGCGCCTTACCCGCTGCCGGACTTGGTGCTGGCCAATCAAGTGGCCGCCCTGGGCGCGGCCGAAGGCTGGGGCCAAGCCTATACCCAGGCCGCTTACCGCTGCTGGTTTGAGGCCGGGCAGCCCGCCGGCGAAGACCCGAACCTGACCGCCAGTCTGGAGGCGTCCGGTCAGGATCCGGCCCGCGCGATCGCGGCGGCGCAATCGGAGCCGGTCATCCGGGCGCTGGCAGAGGCGACAGAGGAGGCTATGGCGCTAGGCATCTTCGGCGCCCCCAGCTTTGCCGTTAGCGGCGAGATTTTCTGGGGCGATGACCGGCTGGAGGACGCGTTGCTCTGGGCGCAAGGCGGCGGCTGAAACCGCACCTGCTGCTTCTTTCTGGGTTCAAATACTCGGGGGTGAGGGCCGTCCGGGAACGGGCCCGAGGGACCTTTCAGGCCCGAACGGGCGGCGCCCGATCTGTCAGGGCTGGGGTAAAGCCGCCTTATGACCTCAAAGCAGCGACAGAAAGGCCCGGATATTCTCTTGCGGAACCGACCAGTCGCAGACAAACCGGGCGGTGACCAGCTCATCTTCCGGCCCATGCAACGGCCCATCCCACAGATGATAGACCGCGCCCGCGGCAAACAGCCGCTGATGGGTGCTGCGGGGCAGGGCGGCAAAAATCATGTTGGCCTGGGCTGGATGGGTGAACCGGGCGCCCGCCGCTTGCAGCCCTTCGGCCAGCATCGCGCAGTTGCTATTGGCCGCACTGGCGTTTTCCAGCCACAGGTCATTGGTCAGATAGGCCAGCATCTGCGCCGACAGGTAACGGTGCTTGGAAAACAGATGCGCGCCGCGCTTGCGGCGGTACTCGAATTCCTGCGCGTGGCCGGGATCGAAGAAAATCACTGCCTCAACCCCCAGGCAGCCGTTCTTGGTGCCGCCAAAAGAGAGCGCCGACACGCCGGCCTTCCAGGTCATCTCGGCCGGCGTGCAGCCCAGAGAGATCAGCGCATTGGTGAACCGGGCGCCGTCCATGTGGACCGGCAGCGCGTAGTCGCTGGCCACGGCCCCCAGCGCTTCAATTTCCGGTACCGAATAAACCGTGCCGAGTTCGGTGACCTGCGACAGCGACACCGGCCCCCGCTGCGGCCCGTGGACACCGCGGACTTCCGCACCCTCAATCG
>NZ_LUKH01000778.1:0-1685 GCF_001593695.1 Leisingera sp. F5
ACGGCACCCGCTCCATCCGGCCAGTCTGGATCAGGGTCAGGCTCTCGAACAGCTCATCCAGAGTTCCAAACCCGCCCGGGAACACGGTAATTGCCCGCGCCCGCATCAGGAAATGCATTTTGCGGATCGCGAAGTAGTGGAAGTTAAAGCTAAGGTCTGGCGTCACATAACCATTAGGCGCTTGCTCGTGCGGCAGAACGATTGACAGACCAATGGACTGGCCGCCTGCATCCAATGCGCCACGGTTGCCCGCCTCCATCACTCCGGGGCCGCCGCCGGTCACAATCACATTCTGACGGCCACCGCTCTCCTTCGACTTTTCGGTCATCAGCCTGGCGAACGCGCGCGCCTCATCATAGAAATGCGACAGATCCGCCAGCGTCTGAGTCCGCGCCTGATCCTTGTGCTTGGTATCCGGGATCCGGGCGCCACCGAACATCACAATGGTGCTTTCGATGCCATGCTCGTTCAGCATCAGCTCCGGTTTCAGCAGCTCCAGCTGCAACCGCACCGGGCGCAGTTCCTCGCGGCACAGAAACTCTTCATCGGCAAAGGCAAGCCGGTAGGCAGGCGCCTGGGTCTGCGGGGTGGCGGGCACATGTTCGGCCCGGTCCCGGTCGGAATGGGCATCGCGGAAACGGCTGTGGCGGTCTTCGGTCATAGAAAATCCCAGATTAATCAACAGGACTCCCTTTGTAGCCGCCCTTGGCCGTTAGCGCCAATCAAGAATGCAGGAAAAGCCACTGCCCGCTTGCGCCCGGCGGTAGCGCGGCTAAGGTTCCGGCGCAGCAGGCAGGGAGATCAGCGCATGAACTGGCAGGATGAAATCAGGAAAGCCGCAGAACGCGTTGGCCCCTATGTGCAGCAGACCCCGGTGATGCAGGCACAGGGCTTCGGCCTGGATTTCCCGGTAAAGCTGAAGCTGGAGCACATGCAGCACACCGGCAGCTTTAAGGCCCGCGGTGCCTTTAACACATTGCTGAGCCAGCCAGTGCCGCCGGCGGGGCTGGTGGCAGCTTCTGGCGGCAACCACGGCGCCGCCGCGGCCTATGCCGCGCACCAGCTGGGCCACAAGGCCCGGATTTATGTGCCCGAGATGGCAGGCCCGGCCAAGATTTCTCTGATCGAACGCACCGGGGCTGATCTGCAGGTGGTGCCCGGCGCCTATGCCAACGCGCTGGAGCAGGCCCAGGCCTACGAGGCAGAGACCGGCGCCATGCAGGTCCACGCCTACGACGCCCCCGCCACGGTTGCCGGCCAGGGCACCTGCTTTGCCGAATGGCAGGCCCAAGGCCTTGAGGCGGATACCCTTCTGATCGCGGTGGGCGGCGGCGGGCTGATTGCCGGCGCGCTGGCCTGGTTCCAGGGGGCAAATAAGATCGTGGCGGTGGAGCCCGAAACATCTTGCGCGCTGAATGCGGCATTGCTGGCCCGCCAGCCGGTGGATGTAGACGTCTCCGGCGTCGCGGCCAACGCTCTTGGCGCCAAACGCATCGGCGCTATCTGTTTCGAACTCGCCTCGGCACCGGGCCTGACATCGGTGACCGTACCGGACAGCGCCATCACCAGGGCCCAGACCGCACTGTGGCGCGAACGGCGGATCCTGGTCGAACCCGCAGGCGCCACCGCCCTGGCTGCACTGTTGTGCGGAGCCTACCGCCCTGCGCCCGGCGAGCGTGTGGCGG
>NZ_LUKH01000779.1:0-1685 GCF_001593695.1 Leisingera sp. F5
CCGCAGTATAGACCCGGCGCTCCACGCCTTGGCGGGCCAGCAGCACATGAGCGCCAAAGCCCGCGGAAATCACCCCGACCGAGCCCAGCACCGAGCTGGCATCAGCCCAGATCTCATCTGCTGAGGCTGCCAGCCAATAGCCGCCCGAGGCCGCAACGTCCTCGACAAAGGCGTAGACCGGGATGTTCAGCTCTTCTGCCAGGCGTCGGATGCGGGCGCCGATCAGCGAGCTTTGCACCGGCGAGCCGCCGGGCGAGTTTATTTCCAGCGCCACCGCGGCAGGTTTGCCCTTGCGGAAAGCACGTTCCAGCACCGGCGCCAGGGCCGCATCGCTGAGCGAGCCGCGGCCGGGCATTCCGATGGCGCCATTCAGGCGCACTACTGCCACCAAGGGCTGTCTTTTCAGGAAAGGCAGGCGAAGTCTCATGGCGCCGATGTAGAGAGCCGCCCGGGGTGAAACAAGGTGCGCGTCCCGGGGAATTGTGGTGAAAGGCAAAAACCGCACAGCCGCGGGCATAAATGCAACGCTGGTTTGCACCCGGCAAATACCCCAGGAGGCTCCCGCCCGTCAGGCAGGCTGCTTGCAGCAGCCACCCTCCCGTTGGGCCGGGCGCCGCGCTGCCGCGCGGCGCAGCGTGCTCTATCGGTTAATGACGCAACACCCGGCACGCGCAGCGTGCCGGGTCCAACCGCGAGGGCGCCCAACGGGCACCAGCAGCGGGCGGGAACCTCCCCCGTACCGCATCCAGCCGCCGGATCAGGCCCGGATGCGCCAGCCTGTCTTGAAGATCCACCAGATGACGCCCATGCAGGCCAGGGTAAAGCCGCCGATAGCGCAGAGGCTCAGCAAGACCGGCACATCCGCCTGGCCAAAGAACGCCCAGCGGAAACCCGACACCAGATAGACCACCGGATTGAACAGGGTGATGGTCTGCCACACCGGCGGCAGCATCGAGATTGAGTAGAAAGAGCCGCCCAGGAACACCAGCGGCGTCACCACCAACAGGGGTACCAGCTGCAGCTGCTCAAAATTCCCGGCCCAGATGCCGATAATGAACCCCATCAGCGAGAAGCTGAGACAGGTCAGCACCAGAAACGCCACCATCGCAATCGGGTGCTGGATGGAGAGATCCACAAACAGCGACGCCGTGCACAGGATCACCACGCCGATGAACAGCGACTTGGTTGCCGCCGCGCCGACAAACCCCGCGACCACCTCAAGGAAATTAATCGGGGCCGACAGGATTTCGTAAATGTTGCCGATGAACTTCGGAAAATAAATCCCGAAGGACGCATTGGATATGCTCTGGGTGATCACCGACAGCATGATCAGCCCCGGCACGATAAAGGCCCCGTAGTCGATCCCGTCAACCTCCTGGATCCGGCTGCCGATGGCGCTGCCGAAGACCACAAAATACAGCGATGTGGACAACACCGGCGAGATGAAACTTTGCATAAAAGTGCGCCAGAACCGCGCCATTTCCGCCTTGTAGATGGTTGCGACCGCTGTCCAGTTCATGCTGCGTCCCCCTGAACTGCGCCGGCCGAAGCCCCGTTCCCCGAAACCAGCCCGACAAAGATATCTTCCAGGCTGGATTCCCGTGTTTGCACATCCGCCAGCACCAGCCCGGCCTGCGCAACGTCATTCAACAGCGTGGTGATGCCGGTCCGTTCGGCCCTTGTGT
>NZ_LUKH01000780.1:0-1683 GCF_001593695.1 Leisingera sp. F5
CCATGTCTCCGTCCCCCAGATCGGCGGCATGTACAAGGGCGACCACCGGCGCAAGTTCACCCTCGCCGAACACGGCTTCCGCTTGCCGTCGTGCATGGACAACCGCCCCCTGAAGTTCGAGGAATGGGACGCCATGCGCCCGCAGTCGGTCTTTGTCTCCGCCACCCCTTCAAAATGGGAGCTGGAGCAATCCAGCGGCGTCTTTGCCGAACAGGTGATCCGCCCCACCGGCCTGCTGGACCCGCGGGTCGAAATCCGCCCGGTCGACATGCAGGTCGACGACCTCCTGGACGAGGTGCGCCGCGTCACCGCCAACGGCTTCCGCACCCTGGTCACCACGCTGACCAAACGCATGGCCGAGGACCTCACCGAATACCTGCACGAACAGGGCATCAAGGTCCGCTACATGCATTCCGACATCGACACGCTGGAACGGATCGAGATCCTGCGCGACCTGCGGCTTGGCGCCTTTGACGTGCTGATCGGCATCAACCTCCTGCGCGAAGGCCTCGACATTCCGGAATGCGGGCTGGTCGCCATTCTCGACGCCGATAAGGAAGGCTTCCTGCGCTCGGAAACCTCGCTGATCCAGACCATCGGCCGCGCTGCCCGCAACGCCGAAGGCCGCGTCATCATGTATGCCGACCGCGTCACCGGCTCGATGGAGCGCGCCCTGGGCGAAACCGACCGCCGCCGCGAAAAGCAGATCGCCTATAACCTGGAGCACGGCATCACCCCGGAAACGGTCAAGAAAAACGTCGAGGACGTGCTTGCCGGCCTCTACGAGGGCGATGTCGACATGAACCGTGTCACCGCCCAGATCGGCAAGCCGATGCACGGCGCCAATCTGGAGGCGCATCTGGCGGGCCTGCGCGACGAGATGCGCAAGGCGGCGGAGAACCTGGAATTCGAAGAAGCCGCACGTCTCCGCGACGAGGTCAAACGGCTGGAGGCGGTGGATCTCGCCATCTCCGACGACCCGCTAGCGCGGCAATCGGCGGTGGAGGCGGCGTCTGATGCAGCGGTGAAATCCCGCGGACGGTCAACCGCGGGCAAGGCCGGGACGCGGGCGTACCGGGGCAAGTCGCAGAAGAAGTTTTCGTAGCCAAAAGAATACTCTCTTTCACGCATCACTAGCGGCTAATGACATTCAAAGCGGAAGGCTCCCTATTTGCACGCCCACAAGTAAGAGGTGAAAAAGTTGCTGGACTTTAAGACTGAACTTCTACCCGATCTTCACTACCCCTATGATCGATCAATCGAAGAGGTGTCAGACTTTGAAACCAGCCTAAATGCGGGTGATCTGTGGGCTACAGATGTGCTTAAGGCTCACTTCTCTATTGTCGACTATTTTCTGAGGCAAGGTGAAGGTGAAGGCGTTGGAGGGTTTGGTCCGAAAAATACAGGTTTGCTTATCTCTGCGCTGAGCAGACAGTTTGTGGGATTCGGAGCGGACAAAAAATGGAATACGGTTCCAGAAAAAGCTGCGACGCTTATGTTTGGGTCTATTCAGAACCACCCGTTCCATGACGCAAATAAACCACAGCTTACCTAAGTAAAGTTCACCATCTGTAGGCGTTGTTGCAGAACTCTGAGTGCTAAGGATTCACATCACGAATCCATGCGGTTAGACGGGGCAGATGAGCAAGCCCACACCAGCCCGCTACCGTACGACGAATTGGT
>NZ_LUKH01000781.1:0-1682 GCF_001593695.1 Leisingera sp. F5
CCGTTGCCCTGCAGCGCTTTGGAGCTGAAGGTGTTCATCATGCCGCCGTCGCCGCCGCCGTTCAGATGCTCAACCGCCAGCTCATAGGCGCGCAGCTCGTCGGCGCCCTCGTCAGCATAAGGGCCGGTCTGGGGCACGTTGAAGCCCAGGGTCACGGTGCCGCCGGTCGGCTCGTTGGTAAAGGCTGCGGCGGAAGAGGCAGTAAAGATTGTTGGCAGCGCCACACCGGCGCCTGCGATTGCGCCGGTCTTCAAGACTCTGCGGCGCGATGCGTCAAATTCAGACATGTATTCCTCCCTAATATGAATGGTGCCTTGCAGCTCCTCACTTCTGCTCGGTACCAGCACAATTTGTGCAAAGTCAGTATGAGTGCGGGGTGTAAATTCTGGCAATAAAACCCTTTTAAGGCTTGAAAATTCTGTAAACAACTGAACAGTATTCTACGGCATTCTGTAAATTTTGTTATATTGCAATGCAGAAAGCTGTTGAAAAGACAGTATTTTGGGAGGCCCCTTAGAATGGCACGCGATACCCTGACCGGCAGCCGGATCCGCGAACGCAGGCTGATCCTTGGAATGCGCCAGGCGGAACTAGCGCGCGCGACGGGGATTTCCGCCTCCTACCTCAACCTGATCGAACACAATCGGCGCAGAATCGGCGGCAAGCTGCTGGTTGATATCGCTGGGGTTTTGGGGGTGGAGCCTTCAATGCTGAGCGAGGGAGCGGAGGCGGCGCTGATATCTACCCTGCGGGAGGCGGCGGCGGACAGCGGCGTGCCGGTGGCTGAACTGGACCGGGTTGATGAATTTGCCGGCCGGTTTCCCGGCTGGGCCGAGGTTCTGGCAACCGGCCATCGCCGCATTGCCACGCTGGAGCGCACGGTGGAAACCCTGTCGGACCGGCTGACCCATGACCCTAATCTGGCGGCCTCGGTGCATGAGGTGCTGTCGACCGCTGCGGCGATCCGCTCCACCGCGTCGATCCTGGCGGAAACCGGCGAACTGGAGCCGGAATGGCGCGACCGGTTCCACAAAAACCTCAACGAAGATTCCCTGCGCCTGTCGGAGAGCAGCCGGGCACTGGTGAATTTTCTGGACGAGGGCGACACCAGCGACGACCGCCGTGGAATGCCGCAAGAAGAGGCCGAAGTCTTCTTTCAGGAAAACGGGTTTCACTTTCCCGCACTTGAAGATGGCTCCGCTGGTGCCGAGCAGCTGATCCAGACTGCCCCTGCTTTGACAAGCCCGGCGGCCCGCAGCCTGGCGCAGGCCGCCTTGACGCAATACCAGGCAGATGCCCGGGCCATGCCGCTGCACGCGCTGGAGGAGGAAATCCAGGCAAACGGGGTTGCTCCGGCGGCGATTGCGCGCCGCTTTGCATGCGGGCTTTCTGCCGTGCTGCGCCGTTTGGCGGCGCTGCCGGAGGAGGTGCTGGGGCAAGAGGCCGGGCTGGTGGTCTGCGATGCCTCTGGCACTCTATTGTTCCGCAAGCCTGTGACCGGATTCGCGATGCCGCGGTTCGGGGCGTCCTGTCCGCTATGGCCGCTGTACACGGCGCTGGTGCATCCGAATGTCCCGGTGCGGCGCAATGTGCTGCAACAGGGGCGCAATGCGGCAGCCTTTGACTGCATGGCAGTGGCTTGGCCGCAGGAGATGCCGGATTTTGGCGCTGATCCTATGTAC